>DAIOXA010000241.1:0-3322 GCA_036758185.1 Bacillota bacterium | reverse complement strand
CCAGGGAATTACCCCCCTCCAACAATTTAGCCGCCAGTTTAAGGTCGCCGCTCATATTTGCACCCCCTGGACCACCTGGGGTGAAGGGCGATGGGACCCTGCAGGCATAGAGAGGTGAACCTGGACCCAGGTTGTCAACGATTTGTCCAGGACAGCCATGAGGACAGCCAAGGTCAGGAGCACCAAGATTAGGGGCAGTATGTTGGGAAATTCTTTATAACGGGGCAGCATCCCAGTAACCACTGAAGGCAGATGGCCCTGGTACAAGGGTTGAAAAGACATAAAGTGACCTCCTCGTTTGTTATGTAGACGCCACCTTAATAATTCTCCTAAGCAAAGAAAAATCCTGCCCTGGGGAGGTGTTAGTTTGTGGTAATGCCGCCGCAGATCAGCAGTGATCCGGCGGCGGCAGTTGTCCGTGCAGTTCAATTAATCCTGCCTGTTCCAGTTCCTTTACCACCTCAAAGAGGGAATCCTTTTTGTGACTGGGCAATTCCCTGACAAAGAGGTTTACATCCCGGGGCGTGGCCAACAGACGAAAACGGACATCTGCAAAGCGTACTTCCTTCATGCCTTCCCTCCCTGGACTGGTTGCAAGTGGCGCTGGAGGTGGGCCCGGGTCAGCCAGAGGCAAAAGTCCACCACGGCGCCGTCCCAGTTGCGGCAATGCAAATAGAGGGCATGGGGCATATGCCGAGGCCACGCCTCGACATAGATAATATTGTTGGGGTGTCGGCTGACTAGCACCCACACCCACGCCTCGCTGCCGTCACAACATTCCAGCTTATAGCTGGGGTTACCAAACCGAGCCAGCACCATCTGCAAGCAGTAATCTGCATCCCATTGACAGCAGAGACTGCGCAGCTGAGGGGAAATTGTCCGGAAGGGCACTCGGGCCATATCACCGGTTGCTCTGGCACTGACGCCCCGCAGCACACTAAAGTTCTCCAACCTCATGGCGCACCTCCCCGCTATTTTACGGGTAGTATGCGCTGCAATTGCCAGTATATTCCATAGGGAATTAGAGAATCTGCAGATCGGTGTCCACCAGCTCTGCCCCTGCGCCCTCGGCAATGGCGATGATGCTTTCCAACACCCGGGCGGCGGAATCTGGGTCGGGGCCCACCCAGGAGGCGGCCAGGCGAGTTCGGGTATGCACATCGTGATGACCAGCTTCATACACTGATAAGTTGTGGTACCGGTGCATGCGGCTGAGGACAGATTTGACAATACTGCGCTTTTCCTTAAGGGAATGGGCATGAAGGCGCAGGTCCATTATCATTAGAGCCACCACCACAATCATCACCCCTTCTACATTGTACTCTTTAGCTACTCCAAAGGGCGAATCCCCCTGGGATGGCACAACCCTACTCCGTATGATACACTGGGAATATTATTAGGAGGTGTTCGTTTGGTAAAGGAAAAGGCCAAGGAATTGGCGGGGGCCATTAAAGAAACTGACGAATTTAAAGGATTGCAATCCGCCCGGGCCAGGGTAAAATTAGATCCCAATGCTTCAGACCTCTTGGCAAAACTCCAGTTGACCCAAGAGAAAATCATCGGCCTGCAAGAGCAGGGGCAGCCTATTACCCAGGAAATTGTCGAAGAATTGCGGACCCTCGAGGGCCAGATGCAGCTGAACCTGACCCTACGCAATATGGTAGAAGCACAGCAGAAGTTTGAAGAGCTAATGGCCTCAGTGAACCAAGTTCTGGCGGAAAATCTGGGATAATGAAAAGGGAATGTGAGCTACTTAAGCCCACGTCCCCTTGCTTTTAAAAAGCCAGCTGCTTGACATAGACCTTATCCCCACTGGCATAGATGAAAAACTGATTGACTATGCCCAGCAGTTGATGGTTCTGGGCGTCCCGGGCCAGAACCTTGGCCTCGAAGCCGGGGCTGAGGCGCAGAATGCTGCCTTCCTGCAGGGCGATGAGGACACCGTCCTGCCAGAGGTGTTGGTCGGCAGAATTGATTTGGTGCACCTGATCATTGGCCAGGTCAAAGTATATAAGGTGCTCGCCACTGTCGCCAGCAGCGGCCAAGACAACTTCGGAAGTGGCCGCCAACAGGCGCCAGCGGTTCCAGTTACCCGGAAGGTCTACCAGTCGCTGGACTTTTTTCTGCTCCTCCCAACTCCATAATGCCCTCCAGGTCGTACCAAAGAAATTGTCTTCTCCCCCCAGAAAGTATAGGGTGTCGCTGGTGCTGGACCAGAGGGGCGCCCCCGGGACCAGGCCGGCTGTCCTCAAGTCGGTGGATTTGCCCTGGGGATCCAGTACACCTAATGCCCCACTATGCAACCAGGCCACCTTGGTGCACTCTCGATTCCAGGCGAACTCCTGATCCTGGGTGAGGAGGCGCTCAAAACCTGTCTTCAAATTCACCAAGGCGCTGCCCCCACCTTGCACTGGATACATGTACCAATCGCTGTTTGCAACGCCTCCAGCCCAGCGGGGCCAGGCTTTTGTGACGGGATTGACTATTTCGTGCTTGGGATTGCCCATTATTTTTGTGCCCAGTATGGGGTCAGTGACGCAGGGACCCGCGACGGGACCCATGTACCAGGATTCACCGGAATGCCACAGTGGCTGGCGGCGAAGGCCCTGGGGAACCCAGGCGTGGGACTGCCAGGCTACCTTCGGCGTCTCTTCAAAATCCACCAACACCCAGCTGAAATTGCCCTCATCGTCCCGACAGCTCAACAGCAGCCAGGGCCAGACAAAGCTCTCTAATATTGGCTGGGAACCCTGGAAACATAGGCCGCCTAAATCTTCGATGCTGCGAGTGTACAAGTCCAGGGTATAAAAACCTAGAACTCCATCTTGCCAGTCCAGGGCCAATACTTGCCAGTCTTCATCGGGGATGGCGTAAAAGCCTAGGGGCTGGCCCAGACCCGCCAGCGAGATGTCTCCTCCCTCCTGATCCAACTGGGGATTCCTGGGATTGGCTGTACTGCTAACCTCCCACAGTTGCACTGCCTGGTGCGGTTTTAGGGGAAGCCCGACACCACCGGAGCTCTGGCAGCCCTGAGCGGCCAAGACAAGGATGAGCATGACGAGTTTTAGTGTTAGATAGATCGGTTTTTTCAAGCGGCCTTCCCCCAGTATTAATGTGTTATATTAACTTGTTCGCCTCTAGCAGGTAAATTCCTGTCGGTTATACAGAAATTTTGTCTAAAAAAGGGCTTGTTGCTCAAGCAACAAGCCCTTTTTTTAGATTACGTTGTCCTTTCCCTGCATTACCTGAATTCTCTTGCCCCGCCAGCGCAGGAAGGAGATGACGGCGCCCGAGACCAGGCCCAGGGAGGCCAGTTTGCCTA
>DAIOXA010000240.1:0-3328 GCA_036758185.1 Bacillota bacterium | reverse complement strand
ACGGGTCAGCACTGCGGAACCCCAATTTCTGGTGCCGCCAATTTCTTGGTAGATAATATTATACTCCTCGCTCATGTCAGGGGCGGCACACACTCCTGAAGCAGGGCAATGTCAGGGCGAATTTCTTCAGTTAAATCGGTCCAGGCGGCTTGACACTGCTCCTTGTTGCGCTTCCAGGCAATCCATGTCCCAGGAGGCGACAGATATCATTTTCTTCCCTCCCACGGGTTAAGTTGTGTAAACTAAACCTCGGGCTAATCGCCTAGAATCAACAACTTGGAATACCGGACACCGCTTGTGGTGGTGCAATCTAGCTTATAATAACTGGCTGATGTATTTATGTTCATATCATTACTAAACCAGGCCTTGACTTGATGGGAGAATTGTAGATTGTGGGTGAGGACAAATAACTGCCCCACATTGGCCACCCTGTCCTTTAGAAAGTTGAATGCATAGGACATGGATTTTTCATCCAGACCGACCGCCGGGTCATCAATCACCACAACTCCTAGGCTGCGATCGAAATCCTTGTCATCAAGGGTTTTTAAGAAGTAGAGAAAGGATATGGCTGCCCTTTCGCCCTGGCTGAGTTCTGTTGCCACTTCATCCTTGCGCATTATCTTGTATCCCGACTCCTTGGCCTCCAGTCTCAGGAGATCGTGGCCTAAGAATTGCTGGAGATCCCGATTCAATTCCTCAGCAGGTCGGCGATGGCTGATGATAGCAATTTCAATCTTGTTAGTTCTTTCCTTGAGTTCACGGATGGATAACTCACATTCATTTAGCCTCACCTTGGCCGAAGAAAGATTTCGCTTTCGGGTCAGATAGGACTCCATGGAGTCTGTCACCATAGCCTTTTCCAACATACTCCGGGCTTCCTTTACTACCGACTGGAAATCTCCAGTCTCTTGGTTATGCTGTTGGATAATCTCATTGCTCCTGGCGATAGGGTCTGAATAAGGACTGTAACCGATTGGGCGGGATTGACACCTTTCAAAGATCCTGCCCTTCTTCTCGTCCAAATCTCTGAGCGATTCCCTCAAAACAGCTTTGGTCCTGGCAATTTCAGAACCCAATTCCTTAACTGCATCGATATACGCTTGAACTAAATGGTCATTGAGGGCTGCCTTATCTGGTGGATTGACGCTATCTAGCTCAGCAATCTGGTTCTGAATTAAATCAATCAGGTTGTCTATTTCCGTGATGAAGTCAGTGTACTGACGGTTGAAGTGAGCCTCCAAACGCCGCAGCCGTTCCGGCGGCATTGGCTGACCACAGAACAAGCAGGTGGATGAATTCTTGCTTTTGTGTTGCTCCATCCCCTCCCGCACCCATGTGGCCAAGACGGGATCATTCTTCAGTTCAAAAATAGACTGGACCAAGACTGTTTTCTCCAGGATCCTCGCAGTCTGCTCCGAAAAGAAGTTGAGGTCTGGCAATGTAATTCTAATAGGAGATACTCTGTCCTTGGGCGTTCCAGCAATAATCTTTTTCAGCTTCTCTATTTCAGATTCATTTAGAAGAGAAACCGAGTGGGTTCTCTTGATGGCCAGTTCCTCGGCGGTTTTTATGAAGTTTCTCTTGGAATAAGAATTATAAGGGTTTTGCCCGCTGGAGCTGAGGAGCTGCTTTATACTCTTTCCGGTCTCTTTACAAAAATCGTCCAGACTGGACTCCCGAATTTCCACATCTTTTTTCAGTCTGTTCTGCTCTTCTAACTTATCCCTGAGTTGTATTTTCAGCTCTTCTGCTTGCCTCTGGGCGTCAATACTCCTTTCCCCAATGACAAAAATGGGAGATACCGAGCCGTTCAGGGTGAAGACATTATCGTTAATAAAGCCTTCATTAAATACCCGGATGGGCGGCAGAGAGTCCGAAACCAGGTCCTTGCTGGAAATGCGGCGACCAGCAATGCTAACGGTGAATTCTCCCTCAGGAAGCTCCCATACCTTTTCCATAACCCTGAACAGGTTGGCTAAGGTGGTTTTACCCGTGGCGTTTCCGCCATAGATCAGGTTGAACCTGGAGAAGCTGCCCAAGGCCGCAGTCCAGCGAAAATCCTGGAATACCTTATGTTTCTTAATTGAATCGAAGCAGGTTATCATGGTCTTCCCTCCCCCTATGCAGAAATAGCAACGAACCCCAAGGGGCAGTTGCTATTAGATAATCAATTCCCTGTACTACCCTACCTCTTTCTTCAGCAGTCCAATGGCTACTCCTACAATTCTCGCCTGATTGTCCGACAGCTGGATGGGCTCGTATTTGGGGTTTTCCGGCATCAGCAACACCGAATCCCCCATGCGCACGAACCGCTTTAGGGTGGCCTCATCATCCATGGCCACTGCCACAATATCTCTGTTCTCGGCTGTGGACTGTTGCTGAATCAGGACATGGTCCTGATCATCTATTCCTGCATCGATCATGCTGTCTCCCTGGACCTTGAGGAGGTAGCAGTTCTCCCTGCCCCGCAGCCATTCTGTGGGCAGGTAGAATTTGGCCTCGCTCTTGCCTTGCATGTAGATGGGCTGGCCAGCGGCGATTCCCTCATAGGTGGGAATAAGCTTCAGCTTGTCTCCACTGCAGGCGTCGCTGCCGGCAGCGGTCTCTACTATCACTTCCTGGGACAGGTTGCAATCCCTGACCATCACATACTTCTGCTTGCTGGTGAAACAGTGGAAGCTGTACTTTTCCATGGTGTTGGGTAGCATGAGTTGGCTAAAAGCTGGGATGTCGTCGATGGGATTAAAGTCTGCATCGATGATTGCCATTTCCTGGCCATCGGTGGCCAGGCCGTACTGGCAATGCTTTGCATTACTCATATAACTCTTGAGCTGGTCCAGGGCTTGCTGGGTACCGCTGCCGGGGGCCTTTACTTCGCAGAAGATATAGGGTACCAGTCTGCCATCCTTGCTTACCTGGATGCAGACGTCCACGGACCCGGTACGGGACATGTTGTTGACCTTGTACTCCACTGCCAATAAGGCGCGGGGGTAGTTGTACTTATCCTGCAGTTCCTGGAGCAGCCACTGCCTAACCTTTTCTTCCTTGCTGTAGATGTCCAGGATCCTTTCGCCATACTGGTATTCATCAGGGCGGATGTTGTACATATGGCTGAACCTGTTGGCACTGGACAGGCGCAGGTACTTGGGGGAGATGCTGTTTATGAAGCGGGAGGGTTTGGCGCAGGAACTCATGTACAGGCATTCGGAGGCCCGGGTCATCCCCACGTAAAAGAGCTTGCGCTCGGTAATCTCCTGCATATCTTCGTTCAGTTCCATATAGGAACAGTAGGGAATAACGGAATCGTTAAGGCCAACGATGAACACGA
>DAIOXA010000239.1:1512-3333 GCA_036758185.1 Bacillota bacterium | reverse complement strand
AAAAGGCCATCAGCTTGCCGTTCTCGCCGAACTGGTTCTTCCAGCGCCAGGCCGGGGCCTGAAGGTGGTCGCTGGAGCCGTAGACCAGGGGGATGTGGCCCTGGAGTTTGGTAGCCAAGTCCTTGGCGGGGTTTTGGGCTAGCGGGGTATCTACGCCGTACTGTCGCCTGAGTTGGGCCATAAGTTGGATGGCTTCCTGGATGTCGGCGCCGATGTCCGGGACTAAGTTCAGCTGGGCCAAGGCCAGGATCAGGGGCGGAACTATGTAGCCTAAATCCCGACGGGGATGGCCGATGTCCCGGGGCACGATGAGGTGGGGGATGTTCTCAGCTTGGCATACACCCCCCAGGGCCCCCCCAGCAGTAATGGCCAAGGTGGGACAGTTGTGATGACGGGCCTGGCCCAGCGCCGAGAGGATCTCCTCGGTGTTACCGGAGTGGGAGATGGCGATGACCAGGGTGTTCTCATCGGCGTAACCGGGGATGTTGTATCCCTGATTGATGAGCACCGGTTGCTTCAGTTGGTCAAAGAACAGAGAAGTGAGGAGGGCGCCGGCGATGGAGGAGCCGCCGCCAGTGCCCAAGACCAGGATTTCGTGGTAATCCCGGTTGAGGGACTCAGGCAGAGAAAACTTTGCCGCCAGTTTTAGGCCCTGGGCAAATTGCTTGGGGTAGTCTTCGGTGGCGCCCAGGGAACCCAGGCTGTCCAGCTGGCGCATGGCTTTTACGTCATTTAGAATCATAGGAGCACTCCCTCCCTTTGGTTTGAATCCAGCACATAGCCACCTTGGCGGTGGCGACCCTCTCCACTGCTTCCCGGGCGGCGGTCATGTACCGGCGGGGATCGTACTGGCCTTCATCCAGGCTGGCCAGGTCGGCCATTCCCTGAATTAGGGTGCGGGTGAAGGGGATCTTCAATTCGGTGGCAATATTTACCTTGGCAACCCCCAGGGCTATTGCTTGGCGGATGGCCGCTGCCGGCACTCCGGAACCGCCGTGGAGGACCAGGGGAATCGCCACATCCCGGGCGATTTCTGCCAGGCGGGCATAGTCCAGGTGGGGCTCGCCCCGGTAGAGGCCGTGGGCGGCGCCCACCGCCACTGCCAGCATGTCTACGCCGGTGGCGGCGACAAATTCCACGGCTTCCTGGGGGTCGGTGTACGGGGCCTCCTGGGGGTCCAGGCCTCCGCCGACATGGCCCAGCTCCCCCTCCACGGCGGCGCCGTAGCGGGCGGCCAACTCCACAACCCGACGGGTGTTGGCGATATTTTCGGTCAAGGGTAGCCGGGAGCCGTCATACATCACCGAGGAGAAGCCCGCTTGGAGGCAGGCCTCCACCAGGGTATAGTCCTGAGCGTGATCCAAGTGCAGGGCTACGGGAATCTGCCAGCGCCGGGCGGCGGCTTGGGCCATGGCCACGAGAAAATCTGCCCCGGCAAATTCCACCGTCTTGGGGGAGGCCTGAAGGAGCAGGGGACTGCCAGCCCGGGCAACAGCGGCAGCCACGCCCTGAAGGAGTTCCATATTGTAGATATTAAAGGCAGCCAGGGCGCGGCCCCAGCCCCGGGCCTGAACCAGCAGACGGGCAGGATTGATGAGCATGGAATCCCTCCTTATACCAGGCGCTGGCGCGCCAGCTCCAGGGCGCCGTCCACACCGGCGCTGTCGCCCAGAGCCGAGGTGGCGACGGTGACCGTCTCTTTCTGCACCTTCATGCAGTAGCGGTCAACCTGAGCCTGAACCGGGGCCAGGAGCTGTTCCCCCGCCAGGGAAACACCGCCGCCGATGACCACCAGTTCCGGGTTAAAGATATTGACCAGGT
>DAIOXA010000239.1:0-1502 GCA_036758185.1 Bacillota bacterium | reverse complement strand
CAGCCAGGCCATGGCAGTGTCCACCACTTGAGAGGCGGCCTTATCTCTGCGGGCTGCGGCCTTAAAGACCAAGGCGGCATCGATGTCCTCTGGGCTAGCGGCCAGGGTGTTGAGGAGGCTCTCAGGATTGGCCTTAGCAGCTGCCCGGCCTTCCCGGGCAATGGCGGTGGCCGAGGCCAGGGCCTCAAGGCAGCCCCTGCTCCCACAGGCGCAATTTGGACCCAGAGGATCCAAAACCATATGTCCCACTTCTCCGGCGGACCAACGCGGTCCCCGGAGCAGGCGCCCATTGATGAAGATGCCAGACCCGATGCCGGTGCCCACCGTCAAATAGATGAAGTCCTTGCAGCCCTTGGCCTTGCCCAGGGCCAGTTCTCCAAGAGCAGCCACCCGCACGTCATTGTCCAGAAAGACCGGGGTATCCAATTTTTTTGTCAAAATCTCCACAACGGGCACATTCTCCCAACGCAAATTTCCCGAGGCAATGCATATGCCCTTCTCCAGATCCAAGAGGCCGGGAACGCCCAGCCCCAGGCCGGCGATCCTTTGGCCCTGGGCCAGCTCCCGGGCCAGACCGGCGAGATCTTCCAGCACGGAATCCGCCCCCTGGGCGGCCCTGGTGGGGATTTTCCCTCGCTGGAGAACTTCCCCTCCCAAGGCTACTGCCCCTTGAGCATTGGTGCCCCCCAGGTCAATGCCGACTAGTAGCTTTGCCATTATTCTATCCCTCCTGTGGAAATTTCTTTGGTTGTAGTATTCGCCGCAGGCCGGGGGAGTCCCTGCCCGGGTGAATTCGGGGACGGTCCTACTTTTGGGCTGGCTCAGACCCATCCCAGACTAAGGCCTGCTGCTTGACAAACCTATCCAGCTGGGATAGAATGGGTTTAACCGCTTAACCTTATCAAGAGAGGTGGAGGGACGGGCCCGAAGAAACCCGGCAACCGGCAAAGTAGCACGGTGCCAATTCCCGTAGATGAGGGGTGATGAACCCTTTCAGGCCAGAAGGGGTTTTTTGTTGTCAGTTCGCGAAGAATATTATTTGGAGGTGTATGGATTGACAGACAGGTTCTTGTTTACTTCTGAATCTGTTACCGAGGGCCATCCGGATAAGGTCGCCGACCAGATTTCTGATGCCATTTTAGATGCAATAATAGCAGCAGACCCTTACGCCCGGGTGGCAGCTGAGACCGTTGTGACAACGGGTTTAGTTCTGGTGGCGGGGGAAATTACTACCAAGTGCTATGTCGACATTCCCGCTCTGGTTCGGGAAACCGTGCGGGATATAGGTTATACTCGGGCCAAGTTTGGCTTTGACGGGGATACTTGCGCCGTTCTCACTGCTATCGACGAGCAGTCCCCGGATATCGCCTTAGGGGTGGATACCGCCCTGGAGGTCAGGGAACGGCTGGATGCCGACGAGACAGTGGGGGCTGGAGACCAGGGCATGATGTTTGGCTTTGCCTGCGATGAGACTCCGGAACTTATGCCAATGCCCATTGCCC
>DAIOXA010000238.1:2097-3336 GCA_036758185.1 Bacillota bacterium | reverse complement strand
GGTTACCTCCACGGCATGGGCAATGTCATCACTAGGTATAATCACGGCCAGTCGGGAGCGTACCTGGCCCTGCAAATTTTGCAAGAGCTGGCGATGCCCTGGGAAGAGATTGCCCTGATTATCGCCGCCATCGGCAATCATGAGGAGGAGTACGGTCAGCCCATTAACAATATCGCCGCCGCTCTGATTTTGGCGGACAAGTCCGATGTGCACCGCTCTCGAGTGCGCAACCCCGACGTGGCGAATTTTGACATTCATGACCGGGTCAATTACGCCGCCAAGCATTCCTTTCTCCGGGTGGAGCAAGGCCAGCGGGTAATTACGCTGGAATTGGAAATCGACACCGATATCAGTGGTGTCATGGAATACTTTGAAATTTTTTTGACACGGATGGTCATGTGCCGGCGGGCTGCTGCCGCCCTGGACAGCTCCTTTTCCCTGGTCATTAACGGGACCAGGTTGCTATAGTTTCATTGACACTCCCGGTTGGCCTTGGTTATAATGTTTTAGATATTGTCGTAGAGGAAGGAGAGAAGCGCGATGATTCAGTGGTCTAAGTTGCTGACAGTGGTTCTCATTATGACCACCATTCTTGCAGTGGCTACACTGTCAGTGCCAGTGATAATGAAAGAAATTAATCTCGGTATCGACCTCAGAGGTGGGGTTTATGTACTGCTGGAGGCCCAACCCCGGGAGGACAGCAGCCCAGTGCAACAAGAAAGTGAAGAACCCGGCTGGTGGCAGCGCGTAACCGGCTGGTTTGATAATCTCTTTGGCGGCGACGAGGAAGAAGGAGGCGGTGCCATCACTGCCGAGGATATGGCCGGTACCATTGCGGTCCTCAGCAATCGCGTCGACAGCTTTGGCCTTGCCGAACCGATTATCCAGCAAGAGGGCGCCAACCGCATCCGCATTGAGCTGGCCTCGGACCCAAATCATCCCGAGCAAAACCAAAGGGCTATATTAGAGATGATTGGCACTACCGCCCAATTGGAATTCCGTAATTCTCAGGGCGAGACGGTCCTCACCGGCGCCAACCTCAGGAATGCCCGGGCGGCCTACCAGCCTGACGAATATGGCCGGGAAATGCCGGTGGTGGCCCTGGAATTTGACGCAGACGGCGCCAAGATTTTCGCCGAACTCACCACCAGTCATATTGGCCAACAGATTCCCATCTATTTGGACGGTGAAGTTATCTCGTCCCCAGTGGTAAATACTGCCATCACCGATGGCAATGCC
>DAIOXA010000238.1:0-2087 GCA_036758185.1 Bacillota bacterium | reverse complement strand
GCACCATCCAAGATGCTGCCGAACTGGCCACTCTACTTCGCTCCGGTGCTCTGCCCCTGGAACTGACCCAGCTGGAGGTTCGCACCGTTGGGCCGTTGCTGGGCGCTGATTCCCTCAATCGTAGCCTGGTGGCCGGCCTAATCGGCCTAGCTCTGATTGTAGTCTTTTTATTGTTCGTCTACAGAATACCTGGTCTAATAGCATCCTTTGCCCTCCTGGCCTATGTTACCTTGGTGTTGGGTGTATTGGTGGCCATTAATGCTGTGCTTACACTGCCCGGTATCGCCGGCCTTATCCTCACAATTGGCATGGCGGTGGACGCCAACGTAATAATCTTTGAACGGATGAAGGAAGAATTAAACAATGGCAAGACGCCCAGGGCCAGCGTAGTCGCGGGGTTTAGCAAGGCCCTTGCTACCATCCTGGACTCCAACATCACCACGCTGATTGTGGCCGCCGTCCTCTTCCAGTTCGGCACCGGTTCAGTTCGCGGCTTCGCTATCACCCTGGCGGTGGGTGTCATCGTCAGCATGCTCACTGCCATAACTATTTCCCGGCTAATGCTGGTTAATCTGGTTAACTCTAATGCTATAAAACGCCTGTGGTTGCTGGGGGTGAATAAATAATGAACTTCGATTTCATCGGCAAATCCAAGCTTTGGTTCATCATTGCCCTGACCATCGTTGCCATTGGCGTTGCCTCCCTGGCCCTCCAGGGGTTGAACTTCGGCATCGACTTTACCGGCGGCACTAGGTTGGTGCTCAAACTGCCCGGGGGCTATACCATAGCCGAGATTAGGGATGTCCTGGGCGAGGTAGAGGCTACTGATGCCTCGGGACGCTTGGTCACCTTGGAGAACAGTTATATTCAGGAATTGGTGGGCCAGGAGGATGAAGTGGTGATCCGCACCGTTCCCCTCACCGAGGAAGAGCAGGAGACCGTGTTGGCCGCCATCGGTGAAAAGTGGTTAGATTTTAGTACCGGCGACATTCAAAACGTCGGCCCGGTGGTGGGGGGCGAGTTGTTGCGCAATGCTCTGTGGGCTTTGCTCTTGGCGGCGGTGGGCATCATTATCTATGTCAGCTTCCGCTTTCAATTCCGCTATGCCGTCACGGCCCTGGTTGCCTTGCTCTTTGACTCCTTTGTCGTCATCTCTGCCTTTTCCCTTCTGCAGATAGAGATTAACAGCCCCTTTGTCGCTGTCATCCTCACCATCGTGGGTTACTCCGTCAACAATACCATCGTCATTTTTGACCGGCTACGGGAAAATCTCAGGTACAATCCCAGTGAAAAAGTCCTGGCCGAAACCGTCAACGCCAGCATCAATCAGACCTTAGTTCGTTCGGTGAACACTTCTATTACCACTCTGTTGACGGTGGGTGCTCTGCTCTTTTTGGGGGGCGAGACCCTTACGCCTTTTGCCTTGCCCCTATTCATCGGGCTCATCACTGGGACATTCTCCTCTATCTTTCTGTCCAGTCCCCTGTGGTATGCCTGGAAAGTCAGAGACAGCAAGGCTCGTGCCTAGAGTAACGCCTGGGGCTCAAAAGCCCCAGGTGTTTTTTTGCCCCAGGGGGGCAGGAAAATCCAGGGACTACACCGAAATTGTCAGTATGGCATGGAGGTGGAACAGATGAGTCAGGATTCCTTAAGCCAAGTTACCAAGTCCCGCTGGAATATCCAGGCCGGGGATGGGGACCGTGCCCTAGCCCTGGCTGCAGAGATCAGAACCTTGGCTGAGAAAAATATCAAAGTAGCAAACACACCTCGGCAACGCAAACTGTACAAGAAGATTGCTCGCTTTAATAAAACCCTGGCTAGTTTGCTCCTGACCCGGGGCATCGCCACTGCCCCCCAGGCCCTGCGCTTCCTCTGCCCCGACCGTAAATGGCTGCACGACCCATACCAGCTCCCGAATATGGAGGTGGCTACTGAACGGATTCGGTTGGCCAAGGAGAGGGGAGAGAAGGTCATGATTCACGGGGACTACGATGTCGATGGAATTACCGCCACCGCCCTCCTGGTTCTGGCTTTGAGGGACTATGGTCTAGATGTCAGTTGGCACTTGCCCCATCGCCTGGAGGATG
>DAIOXA010000237.1:0-3339 GCA_036758185.1 Bacillota bacterium | reverse complement strand
AATGAACTCCGCTACATCGGCCCTGACAGAATAGTCGGCAGGGATCCGGGACAGCCCTTCCCGGGCAACCTGCAGAATCAAGTCCCCGTCCTTCTCCCAATCCAAGCTCTTAATCAAATCTATGTAAGCCTCGGGATGTTCCTCGGGGTACTGCCGGGCAAGTTCAGAAATGGCGGCTATGCTACCCTTCAATAGTACAGCTTCCCTAAGCAATTGGCTGACAGTCCTCGGGGCCTCATCCAATAGAAGCTCAATCCATGCGCCCAGAAAGTCATCAAAGTCTGGTAGAACCTCTTCCCTTGCCTCAATAATCTTTCAAACTAACAGGACCATACAAATTGCCATAGTTCGTTACTAAGGTATATATTTTATCCGGCCTTTGTCCTGAATCAGTGGTCAAGTATACAGACCTCAAAAGCAAAGCTACTTGCTCAAGTACATCCACTTGCAGCATGCAAGTGACATCTGGATCACCGGGAAGGTGCCCCGGTTCCTCACCCATCTCCAGTATATCAAAGAGAGATTCGTAGACCTGCCGGGCAACATGGGGATATCCTTCCCCCAACAGATAGTTTGCCTGCAGAAAGTAATGGTCCATCTCACCAGCCCAGCTCTCGTCTCCCCAGTCCATTTCCTCATGTATGTCATCATCCCAGCCCCACCCATCACAGTAATGCCCCTCATCGACCCTGCAGGCAAAGGCGAACACTTCACTAAAGATAAATAATCCCCTCCCAATTACCGCCACCAGTCCCCCTCCCTACCAAAGGCTCTATGTTTAATTTCGACACCTTCCTTCCCTTTCCTTGTATCGCTAACTCTATTTCTGAGATTGGTTTGCCGATAGTTGCGGACAATTATCGATGTCTATTACCGTGCAATATCAGTTAGCAGTAACTTATTACCGCGCAAGTAATGATGTAGTCCTTTGCAAGTATTTGAAGGCCATAAAGCCATAAAGAAGGACGCTGGCAAACCAGCGTCCTTCCATCCTATATACTTGTTTGTAACTGAGGAATGTCATCCCAGGTCCGGCCTAACAACTCACGTCCATTTCTCTTTTTATGAACGCCTCCCCACTGCTTAAAATAAAACATCTACAGCAAAGTCCCTTCTTTTTATGGAAACAGGACCGGGTCCGCAAACAACCCAGAAGAGAAAGGGAGGGCTATGGATCCTCCCGCTCCTACAGCGCTAAGCCTTGCTTTCCTGACGCGCTACGGGCATTCTGGGAGGCTGGATTCTGCAAATAAAGGTGGACTCCCACACCAAACCAGCTACTAGCGACAACGGGCGAGGATCAATTATGCTTGATAACAGCATGGAATCTAACTCACAGTTTAATTTGGGAGAGCTCATCGATAAGGGCCGGGCGGCGAGGGTATTGGGTTTTTAAGGCTTGGATAATTGATTCAGCCTGGAGATGGCCCCCTGCTTCTGCCAGATCGCTTACTAAAGAGCAAATTTGTTGGTAATAGCTCCTAGAACCAGTACGTGCCGCCGCATCGTATATTAGGTCAGTAAAAATCTTATTAACCTCACTCTGAAAATCAGGGACTAAATGCTGATAGTACAGACTTATTCGATTAGAAGGGCTTTCCCTCACATAGTTCATTAATTTTTCAGTTTCTCCTTCTTCAATTAAGATGCTGGGATAGAGGGAACAGTATTGTTTCGGTTTTATCTGTCCCAAGATTACAGGGTATATCCGGCACCACTGATCTGGCTGGTAGGTAGCTTTCATTTCCATGTAGTATTGAAAGCTGGAGTGGTCCTTATCTTGAAGGATATACTCCATTCCCAGTTTTCGCTGTTTTTCCAGCTGTCTCGATTGTTTGTAGGCTTGATACCTGAACTCTCTCCATTTTAATGTAAAAAAGTAAGAGTCAGAGTTCATTTCCCCCTCCCGGGCCAGTTGTTCAACCCGAGTATAATCCTTCATGTTCATGGCATTTCTTATCGCCATCTCCCGGAAGCTTGGGAAACGTATGTGTTCTTCAATGAAGGCATTTCCTTGTTCTTCACTGACTGCCTCTTTAAGCTGATAGCGAATATGCGCTACTTTTTCACCCTTATAATCCCAGAGCTCGGGGTCATTATCTAATATGGCTAGTAAGTACTTTTCCAAGGTGGCAATGCGGGAGGGGGTGTCGGCAAAGGTAGAACAAATATCTATCAAATCTAAACGCCACTCTTCATCATATGAGTCGAAAGCTTTTTGTTGGGATTTAGAGAGGATTATCTCGAAGAACTCATACTTTTCCCCTTCCGGGAGAGCGCCAAAATCTATTTCCCCTATGGTTACCAGGGCGTCATGGAGGGTTGTGCTAATATGGTCATAGCAGTCCTCGTTGTATTCTAGGACGGGGATTAATTCCTCCAAGACGCAGAAACATAGCTCAAGGGCTTGCCTCCACTCCCCAGTATTAATTAAATCTGCGGCTTTATCTATAACCTTTTCTGCACCACGAAGGGCTTCGTCAATATCTTCCTCGTTAATATAGCCATCCCTGTCGCTGTAGCTATTTAGAGACGAATGAATCAGGTGACGGTATTGCTCGGAATATTTTGGGCTGGACACTGGGGTAAAATTACATAGAATATCTTGGGACACTTCCGGATACCTGGCAGCCAGTTCAATGAGATAATCCACTAGCTTCTCCTTATTCTGATCTTCTAAGACCGTGCGGATTTCTTCTGCCCCATGCTCAATAGGGGTATAGGAAGGTTTTCTTAAGTAGTCCCGGATGGTGTAATAAACAGCTACTTCATGCTTGCAGTACGGACCCATGTCATAAGGGCAATCACAGCTTGAGTTCACTATATCGCCATTGTCTTCTAATTGAACTTTGACCTTGTAGCTATCGGAACCCGCCACAAATGCACTATATCTGTTTCCGTCTGCCTTCAGCGATTCAACTAGTTGAGAAACATAGTAACCCTCACCTCGGTGGACAATTACGGTAGAGATGTAATCTTCAAAATCCCGGATATTCATTTAATCACTTTCCCCTAGCTGCAGATTTCTTGTTAGTGCAGTCCTTACATATGTGTTTCTTATGACCCTTGCCGGTAAATTTTTCATTGGGGCGTTCTCTTCCGCAAAAGATGCAATAATGCCCATGATCTATACCTCCATTGTTCTTGGTTTGGCTGTTGTGGTAGCAACTCACCCCTAAACTTCTATTGTCAAAAGCAGTATGGAAAGCACGCTCCCGCTATCAGCCGCAATTCTTGCGCATCACATCCCAAAAAACTTACATCTCCTCTGTCACTACACGATGGCAAGAAGAGGGGTGTGGTAACCTACTTGCGGACACCTTGAAGATGGACAATAAT
>DAIOXA010000236.1:1819-3342 GCA_036758185.1 Bacillota bacterium | reverse complement strand
CTGTAGGCATAGCCTTGAAGGCTGGTTCCCCAGAATTTATTGCCCGCACGCTTCCGGCATTGAGGGAGCTGCAACCCGGCAATCCTCTAATTGCCCAGGCCTGGACGCAGCTAAAAACCCAAGACCCGGTGGCGGCCTGGCAATTAGCCGATGAACTGGATCTCACATACAAGAAGAGATTTCTCCACGAGTTAAACTCCCGTTCAGAATTGGCGGAACTCCTTCCCCAACTTCTGGCAATTGATCCCCAGGCCCCTGAACTAATCATCAGCCTGGCTAGAGAAACCGGCGGCCGGGAAGGGTGGAAGCTGCTCATGGCCATGGAGGAAGCGGGCTACACCCCAGGGGACGATGATAATTTCGCCATAACAAAACTAGACTTGCTGAAACTCGCCGCCCCGGAGCAGGTGGATTCCTCCTCCTTTGCCGGAATAGAGACGTCAGAGTTGTACGCCCTGGCCAAAGCTTGGGTGGGCTTTTCCCTTTGGGATGACGATGAATATCCCATAGAGGCCACTGCATTCCTCTTGGATTACTTAAGTAAGGATAATGATTTTCGGGGGCAAGCCCTACTGTTAAAGGCAATTCTTCAGCCTCCCCCGGAACCTGCGCCAAGTAGCATCCTGTATTTTGAGAAGCGTCGGGACCAGGGTCAAATCGACTGGGAGGTGTCGCCCTGTGGACTCCACGCCTTGTACTACGGCTGGGAAAATGAAAAGACTTACTGGTATTCCTTAGATCAGGATGAGCATTGGGGCGAATTTTCCCAGGAGCTGCGCGGGGTGTGGGATGCAGAAAACCAGCTGGTAGCCCTAATCCCCACCCAGGCTCCCGGGAAGATCTTGATCCATAGTACCCAGAGCGCCCAGGAGCTTGCCCAGTTTGCCTGGACCGGAGCTTTAGTTTTGGGTTGGCAAGACGGCTGCCTCCTCCTGGCCCATGCCCAAGGCGGCGGGTACGAGGTGGAGGCCCTGGATCCGGTGACCGGTGAAGGCAGGACCCTAATGACTGCTCCTGCCCTTCCCTCCCCCTCTGCAACCGGCAAACTGGGATATTTGCACCATACCAATGGCAACCTGACCATCGTCCTGGGCAAAGAGGAGATGACCTTTTCCGGCAGTTGGAGTACTAGCCCCTGGCAACTCCACAACTGGTTACCTAGAGATCGGGGTGTCATCTTGGCCAAGGAAGGAAAATATGCCATCCTCTACTTCGCGGATGGCATATTCCTGCCAATGGGGTTAGAAGAGTTTGAACTCCACCCTTGGGGTTGGCTGGACCAGCGCCGGGTTGTAGCAACCGTCAAGAATGGCGGATACACCGCCGTGGTGATTGTGGATACCCGGGATATGTCCTGGACCCATACCGGAATACAATGGGCATATAACGGTGAAGTATCTGACACCGTAATTTCTCGGTTCCGGAATGCCAACATGTTGGTGTTCCGCCTAAAATAGGAAGCATGGGGACGGTTCTCTTGCTTCCTTCTTCCTGGGATTATCTTTGGGAGGAAGCAAGAGAAC
>DAIOXA010000236.1:0-1768 GCA_036758185.1 Bacillota bacterium | reverse complement strand
ATCCTCTTGCTCCACGTCCCATTCCACATTACCTCGCAACCGACCGTTGTCCGCTATCTCCACCTTGATCCGGGTATCGCTGACCCCATCCAATACTACCTTCAAGTCTTGAGAATCGCCATTGATGGTCCAGTTACTCAGCAGATCGCCCATGGTTATTTCTACTTCTCCTCGACCCTGATTAAACTCTAGGGCCAGGGCCTCGGGAACGAGGATGGTGACTTCTTGCTTAACTTCAGTGTTGGGCATGACGGTTCGACTGGGAGGATATACCTCCACCAACAGATTGTCCCCCAATCGTTGGGAGCGTATTAGTTGCTCTTGGGCATACTTACTGGCCTCCTCCCTGGAAGCAAAGTAGCCGTCATAGACCACAGATATCAATATCTCATTACCATCATAGGGGCGTAAATTTGTCTTGCCCTCAGCTACGCTCAACACCAAGGTTTCCAGAGACGCGTCCAGAGGGTAGGTAATTCCCTCTCCCTGAACATAGCGCTGGGAAATGTGTAGGCTCCTCTGGGCCAGGCCGAGGATGCCGGTGGACTCCAGGACAACCAAGCCTGAGCTGACAAAGAGCATGAGCAAAACTAAAAATATGCTGAGACCATCATAAGTAAATCGCACTCTGCTTCCCCGGATTGATGCCAGGATATTGAGCAGCACCATTTCCAACCCCAAGAGGATCAGGATCAGGGGCCAGAACCTAAGGCGGGCAGACAAACTCAGCTTGCCAATGAGCAGGACAACGCCCAATCCCACCAGGGCCAGCCCCATGGATATGGTCCCTACCCGCCACTGACGAATATGCGGAGATTTGGCGGTATCATTGAGTTCCCGTTCTGGTACTGTATTGTTTTCTGGCATTTACTTCGCCCTCCTTCCCCGGAGGAGCAAGAAACCGGCGACAATCAGGACCACTGCCATGAGCAGGGTGCGAATATCGTAGTAGCCAAAAATATTCCTGAAGTATGCATGCCAAACAGAAGGCAAGATATCATTGATGAGTAATAGCAGGCCTATGGCAATCAGGATAAAGCCAGTCCAGCGGCAAGTCCACTCCACCAGGGGTTTATCGACAATTGTCTCCTGGTCGGCCAATTGCAATGAGTCAAATAGCCCATAAAACCATATGACTGGCAATCCGTAGCCTACTATATCCAACCTGAGATTGCTCATCAAGGCAATGACGCCAAAAAACAGTAACAGGAACTGCAGGCCCCTGGTCATGGCGCCTAAGTACAGATGCCCTACCCCCGGGCAAAAAGATAGAAAAAAGGTCAAGGCTTTACTCGGTCTATTTTTCAAATTACATACCTCCCAGGTTAGATTTTAGCGTCCCGAAGAAATTACCCAGGGCCTCCAATAGTTCGGATATAAGATCAGAATTCAGTGCAGGCTGCTGAGCGCCAATCCAATCAAAAGCTCCCAGTTCGATAAAAATCAGGGTAAGGCTGGCAGCGATCAAGTAATGCATTAGGGGCTTATAGGCTGCCTTGCTGGAGTCTACAGGAATAGCTGCCATAACCCCATCAACAAACCCTCGAGGTGGCGACTGCAGAACATTTTCCAGCAAATTGAGGTATTCATGGAAGCAGTCTGGGCAAGCGGCTAAGGCCTGCTCATATTGATCCCGGTCAAGGACCTTATCGCCAATATACTTTTGCCAAATCAAATCCCTATGGTGCAGACACATTACCCTCACCTCCTGCCATGGATTTCCTCAGCATCGCCCTGGCCCGGTATAGCCGTGATTCCACTGTCTTTA
>DAIOXA010000235.1:0-3382 GCA_036758185.1 Bacillota bacterium | reverse complement strand
AGTAAAGCTAGCCCCCGGAGGAGCAGGGATGCTACCCCCACCACGCCGCCACCATAGGCGAAGCACATGAACCTGGGGCTAATGAGCATGAGAACCAGGACCACCGGCCACACATAGATGATGCCCATTTGTTCAGAGAGGGCGACACCTAGGGAAATCATGAGGAGACTGGCAAAGAATCCTCCTAAGAGACCGAAGGCCAAGGAGATTATGACCTGACGCAGCGGTTTGGAAAGGGGAGAACCAAAGAGATGCTCTTCCAGTTGTGCCTGACGCACGTGCTGACGCAGCACCATGGCCAGGACAAGGGTGATCATGATGGGAAAGTAGAGCATGCCTGGTTCTTTGTACCAGCCCACCAAGCCTTGGGCCAGGGTACCTAGGATAAGTTTAACTAAATCCAGGAGGGGAGGCATACTAATTACCCTTTATCAGTTGCTGAAGTACTTCGATGGCCTTGGTGAGTTGAACATCTTGACTGCGAGTGAACTTTTCCCAGCGCCGATTAAAGGCGTCGGTACTATCCGCATCCATTATGCCATCGGCGGCTAGGCCGTTGTCCCGCTGGAAATCTGCTACGGCCTGGGCAGTAGCTTGGTCGTAAACTCCGGAGGGGGGTGTGTTGAGGTACTCCATTGCCCGGAGCATGCTCTGAAGCTGGTAGACGTGCAAGGCCTCGCTACCCAGCTCTACGCTGCCCAGGAAGGGCAGGTTGGGAATTCTATTAACAGAGTCCATCTCCACAATATGGTCGGGGGCGACACCGTTATCCTGAATCTTTCGCCCCTTGGGAGTAAAGAATTTTGCCATGGTCAGCTTGACATAGGATCCATCGTCCAGGGGATAGAAGCGTTGGACGGTGCCCTTGCCATAACTGTTGACGCCGATTATCGGCACGTCGTTGTCCTGGAGGGCACCGGCAAGTATTTCTGAAGCGCTAGCGCTGAGTCCGTTTACCAGCACCACCATGGGGTAGTCCCGACCCCGCAGGGAAGAGCTGTATTCCTCGATACGGTTGCCATGTCGATCTTCGGTATAGACGATTATGCTTTGGGGAAGAATCTGCCGGGCAATATCCACAACCACATCCAGGTAGCCACCGGGATTGTCCCGGAGATCGAGGATCAGGCCGTCCATATCTTGTTTACCCAGATCCCTGATGCCTTGGGCGAATTCATCGGAAGAGTTATCTGAGAACTGGGACAGAGCCAGGTAACCCAATTTATGGGGCAGCATCTCTATCTCGACGGTGGAACGTTCAATCTTGTCCCGCACCAGGGTGACCTGGAAGATGCTGGGCAGACCCTCCCGCAGGATGCCCAGGGTGACCTCAGTGCCCTCTTTACCCCGAATATCTTTGACGGCATCATTGAGGGTCAACCCCTCGATATTTCTGCCATCGACCTCAACTATTTGGTCGCCGGGGAGTAGCCCTGCGTCCTCTGCCGGTGAGCCGGCAAAGGGAACAATGACGGTGACACGGTTGTTTTCCAAGGTCACTTCGACACCGATGCCGCTATAAGCGCCTCCCGACTGGATCATCAGCTCTTCCATCTCTTCCGAAGACAAATACTCGCTATAGGGATCGTCCAGACTGCCTACTAAGCCATAGAGGGCGCCTTCCAGCAGCTCTTCCCGGGTGGTGTCCCGGACATAGTATTGCTCCAGGGTATAGAGAACCTGGTTGAGTTTTCCCCATTCTCCTGCCCGCCATTGGGCTTGTTCGCTGGCAAGGCCCCGGGCATAGCCCAGGGTATAACCCAGGGTGCTGCCCGCCACCAAGATACCGAGGATTAGGATGACGCCCAGGATTTTTAATATACGTTGACTGCTCAATACTACCCCCCGCCTGTCCTTTTAATAAAAGCAGGGGCTTTGCCCATCCGCCCTCCCAGGGCAGGACTTTCAAAGCCCAAGTATACTACTCCATTATAACATTATATTACCCCATTGGGGGAAAAATCCCAGTGCCTGCCATATGTCAGGGGGCACTGGGACCAGGGTTTAATTGTACTTGAATTTGAGGGGGTTGGTCTCCTTACCGTCGACGCGGACCTCAAAATGCAAATGCGGCCCCGTACTATCGCCGGTGCTGCCCACGATGCCGATGCGCTGGCCCATGGAGACAAAATCTCCGGCGCTGACCATGGGTCTCTGATGCTGATGAGCATAAAGGGTAGCATAGCCGCCGCCATGGGCGATAAGGACATACCAACCATAGGAAGAATTATAAACAGATGTCACCACTGTCCCAGAAGCGGAGGCAACGATGTAAGAAGGAGTTCCCTGGTAGCGAGGGCTGGGGGGCCAGTATATGTGGGAGGGGGCGATGTCGATACCCCGGTGCCAATTGGGCCGACCGTAAATTGTCCGCCAGCCAAAGGGAGAACTGATGTAGCGAGTAACCGGTACCGGCCACATAAAGGTTTCAGGGGCTTCGCCTTCTTTCCAGCGCGCTTCATCCAACATGCGCTGAATTTCCTTATTCAGTTCTTCTTGTTCATCATTTATGCCGCCGATTTCGTCCAGAATGCTAGCCACAGCCCTGCTTAACTGATTTTGCTTGCCCTCGCGGGTAGCCACCATGGCGGACACGCGTTCCTCTTCTTCCTGGGCCACAGCCCGTTCCGCCTCCAGCTTAGCCTTGCGCTCCAGGAGCAAAACCAACTGGGCTTCTAACTCAACCTTTTCTTGGGTCAGCCAGTCTCGGGTGTCCCGGACCTCGTTGATTAAATCAGTGTCGCTGTCGATGATGGTGGTGAGGAATTTAAGCCTAGAGAGAAAGTCGCTGAAATTTGTAGCGGCAAAGAGCACCTCCATGTAATCGACGGCACCGTTTTTATACATGGCCCGCATCCGCTGTTCCAAGTAGCCCATCTGCTCTTCCAGGTATGCTTCTGTGTCAAAGATTTCCTGCTCTTTTATCTCAATATCCATCTCTTGTTGCTCTATTAACTGCTCTTGCTCTCGAATCTGTAGGTTGAGCAGATCCAGGCGGTAGTGGGCTTGTCCCAACTCTAGGTTCAGTTCCTCCAGTTCAGAGCCAAGTTGAGCTATTTCGTTATTAACGATCTTCTCTTGGGACTTCAGCGCCTGCTTTTCTTTGTTAAGTCGTTCAATCTCTTTGTAGTAATCTTCCAAGGTCATGGCGAACACCGGCCCCATAGTTCCCAGTAGGAGGGTTACCACCAGGACCATTGCGCCGACCTTTAACCAACTCTTCACATCAATTCCCCCCTCATGATTATACTTTCAAGAATTTGCGCACCGAGATTCCACTGCCAATGGCGCCGATTCCTGCGCCCAGGGCAAAGAGGAATTTTAAAAGCTCCCTGCCCACCAGGGCCGGGCCTGTGAAAACATTTTGGCCAATGTCTTTGTC
>DAIOXA010000234.1:3099-3385 GCA_036758185.1 Bacillota bacterium | reverse complement strand
AAGAGGTTGTGCGCCAGAACTACCTCACCGAAGGCAAGCCGGAATCCTACAACCCTGACAATATCCGCTTTTTGTCCGACGAACAATTTGCCTATGCCGCAGGCTGTATGGGCATCATGGCCCGGGAAAAGGTCGCCGCCAACATCATGATGGGGGCCTTCTGGGCCGAATCCCTGATCTTTGCCGAGGGTGGCTTTGTATCCGGGTCCATCCAGGTGGCTGGGACCGCCAATACCCACCAGCTTCCCTTCTTCATCGCCGCCTGCGACTACTGCCTCATTGGTGA
>DAIOXA010000234.1:949-3042 GCA_036758185.1 Bacillota bacterium | reverse complement strand
CAATAACCACCACCTGTAACTGGTCGGCAATCTGTGATTTCCTCATGAAGTTCTCGTCCTAAGAAGGGTGAAGGGTAAGCGATGCGGGAAGAGGGTTCCCGCAGCCAACTGGAAGAAGAGGAGGTGAAAGAAGTGCGTCGCGAAGTTCCAATTGCCATTACCTTTGTAGCGGGCATCTTGTTCTTGCTGGATTACTTTATCAAGATACCCTTCCTCTCTGAACATGTGGTGGGTCAATTCCTGGAGTGGGCAATTGTCATTGCAGCCTTTGCCCTCTTGCTGGGGGCGGCCAATATCCTGCGGATTCATGTTCAGAAGATAGTCAAGCGCAAGAAGGAATGGTGGAACAGCCTGATACTACTAGTCTCCATGCTGGTCATGGCCATAATCCCCATTATCTGGACCCAGCAAAATGCCGTTTATGAGTACCTGTTCAGCAATATCTTTGAGCATCTCAATGGAACGATGTTTGCCCTGCTGGCCTTTTACATTGCATCAGCCGCCTATAGGGCTTTTCGGATCAGGACCAAGGAGGCCACTGTGCTGTTAATATCCGCTGTGGTGGTCATGTTGGGAGCAACACCGGTGGGCGCCAGGATCTGGAGTGGATTTCCCGAGTACTCGGGCTGGCTGCAGACGGTGTTTACCACGGCCGGTATGCGGGGGATTATGATAGGCGCCTCCCTGGGCGCCATAGTAACTGCCCTGAGAGTCATATTCGGCATCGACAGGTCATATTTCGGCGGACAGTAGCCGCCCCCATATAATTTGTGTACAGGGAGGTGAAATCTGTGAAGTGGTTAGAAAAGCTACAGACCATCGACCGACGGATCATATACCTGCTTCTGGCTTTGTCCATAATTCTGCCTCTGCTCTTTCCCCTGGGCCTTCCCGTCGATATTTCGGAAAACACCCAGACGGTGTATGACCTGGTTGATAAGCTACCTTCTGGTTCGGTGGTGTTGGTCTCCTATGACTGGGACGCTGCCAGCGCCCCGGAGCTATTGCCCCAGGCCGAGGCGGTGACCAAGCATATTCTCGATAAGAAGCACAAGTTGGTGGCGGTGGCCCTTTGGAATCAGGGCGCAACCTTTGCCGACAGGGTCCACAATGCTATCGCCCCCGGTGTGGGCGCGGTGTATGGTCAAGACTATGTCAACTTGGGCTATCGTCCTGGGCAGGCCGTCGTCCTCAATTCCATGGCTCGGGATATCCATGCCACATTCCCCGAGGATGTAGCACGGACCAGGACGTCCACCATCCCCATGATGAAGGATATCAAGGCCATCGGCGACATCGACTTGGTAATCTGCCTTTCTGCTGGCGATCCGGGGCTTAGGACCTATATCGAGCAGATTGGTTCTCAATACCCCGTCACCATCTCCGGCGGCGTCACCGCAGTTTCCGTTCCCGGCATGCTGCCCTATCTCCAGTCTGGGGATTTGAAGGGACTGCTGGCGGGGATGAGCGGAGCTGCCCAGTATGAGTTATTGGTAGAGCGGCCGGGACTGGGCCTGGGTGGAATGGATGCCCAGTCCATCACACGCTTGACCATTATTGCCCTGATCCTCATCGGCAACATCGCCTATATTGCCGGGGGCAGGAAGAAAGATTAGCTCGGATTGAAAAGAGTTGCAAGGAGGTGAAACAATGGAAACCTTGGGAATCTGGATAGGCGCCCTGTGTACGCTGGCCATTTTAAGCTACCTGCTCCGGGAAAACCCCTTCTACCGCACTGCTGAGCACCTGTTCATCGGGCTAGCGGCGGGCATCGGCATTTTCTACGGCTACCAGTCCATCGTCACCAACGCATGGAATCCCCTTTTCAATCCGGCGGAGGGTGAGCCCCGTCAGTGGTTGATGATTGTGCCCCTGGTACTGGGCGTGCTCCTCTATACTCGCTTCTTGAAAAAGGGAAAGTGGATCAGTCGCATACCCCTGGGCTTTGTCGTCGGGGTGGGAAGCGCCCTGGCCATTCGGGGTGTAATCGGGGCATCCTTCATGAGCCAGATAACAGCTACCATGGAGCTACCCCTCTGGGGAGTGATGTCCAACTCGTCGCAAACTATAAACTCTGGGGCTAAGGCTAGGGC
>DAIOXA010000234.1:0-939 GCA_036758185.1 Bacillota bacterium | reverse complement strand
TGGGGAGTGATGTCCAAGTTTGGCATCGACTCGCTTCTGTTCATCCTGGGTGTGTTGGGGACTCTAATCTATTTTTACTTCTCCCGGGAGCAGAAGGGCCCCCTAAAGGTCGGGGCCAATGTCGGCAAGTGGGTGATGATGATTGCCTTTGGCGCATCCTTCGGCAACACCGTCATGGCCCGGATGTCGCTGCTGGTGGGCAGGATTTACTTCCTGTTGGGAGAGTGGCTGTCTATTCTATAAGCTGAAGAGGCCCGCTCCGGCGGGCCTTTCCACTGGGAGGTGGTAAGAATTGAAGGGAAAACCCATTGAGGTAATCCTGGCTGTGGACTGCGGTAGCACCACCACCAAGGCAATACTCATTGAACTTGTCCAGGGGGAATACCGCCTACAGGTGCGGGGTGAGGCCCCCACCACGGTAGAGAAGCCCTTTGAGGATGTGACCATGGGTGTCAGGAATGCCATCCGGGAAGTAGAGGAATTGGCGGGACGCACCTTTATAGCGCCCCGGGGCGTCATCACCCCCGCCCAGGGGGGGAAGGGGGTAGACTTATTCTTGGCCACCAGCAGCGCCGGCGGCGGCCTTCAGATGATGGTTGCGGGAGTGGTCAAGAAGATGACTGCTGAAAGCGCCCAGCGGGCCGCCCTGGGCGCCGGCGCCATCGTCATGGATACCATTGCCGTCGACGATGGACGCCAGGCCTTTCAGAAGGTCGAGCGCATCCGCCAGCTTCGCCCCGACATGGTGCTGGTGGCGGGAGGCGTCGACGGGGGGACTGTATCCCATGTGGTGGAAATAGCGGAAATCCTCGCCGCCTCGGACCCCCGGCCCCGCCTGGGCAGTGGCTATGATCTGCCGGTGATCTATTGTGGCAATACCCAGGCCCAGCCCCAAGTGGCAGAGCTCCTGCAGGACAAGACGGACCTG
The DNA here is from genome assembly GCA_036758185.1 of Bacillota bacterium. Lineage (GTDB taxonomy): Bacteria > Bacillota > Proteinivoracia > UBA4975 > UBA4975 > DAIOXA01. Next base: position 11 of record DAIOXA010000234.1, on the reverse strand, counting down.
CGCTTGCTGCC
>DAIOXA010000233.1:0-3424 GCA_036758185.1 Bacillota bacterium | reverse complement strand
AAAAAAGGTTTTCATCCTGGGCGGGACAGCGGCCATTTCCCAATCCGTTGAGGATGAGCTCACTGAGATGGGGCTCGAAGTGGTACGGATTAAGGGTGCTGACCGCTATGGCACGGCTGCAGCAATTGCGGCTATTGTTGCTCCTGATGGGGCCGCCACTGTCTTCTTGGCCTTCGGGGGTAATTTCCCCGATGCATTAGCAGCGGCTTCCTATGCAGCTCTTAGCGGCAGCCCGATTTTACTGACCCTTACCAACGAAATACCGGACGAGACCCTCGCGGCTTTAGAGGCCCTAGACCCCGATGAAGTTATTGTGGTCGGGGGAACAGCTGCTATCGGTGAAGGGGTGACTGGCCAACTGGGGCACTTCTTGCGGATATTCGGAGCTGACCGCTATGAAACTGCCCTGGCCTTGGCGCAAAGATACGCCTCTGAACAAGACTTCATGTTCATAGCCTCCGGCACCGATGCCAGCGGTGGCGCCGACGCCCTTACCGGAGCCGCCTGTAACTTAGCAAATTCTTTCGGTCCGACATTTTCATATTAAAGATTCTATATACCGCCCCTTGGACCCTTCACTTTTTCAATATCTATGGCAGCACCACCATAGTTTTTTCACATTTTCACAGTCTTTTTCTTCATGACCTAGAAAAAAAGCCCTGAGACTCAGGGCATTAAAATAGCGTATTTCCGTCTCGGGCTAAGCACAATCTTATAGGTGTCCAAAACTACATACCACTCGCAATCCATCTCCATTCTGACGGGTAAATAGTGATCTTCGACCCTAAGCTTAAAACAATCTCCGCAGTGGATTGAACAGAAGTACTCGTTTCCACAGTAAACGTTCCAACGATCGGTATCTGCCTCATAAGCGAGTATTTGCATCATAGCCCCGCCTCCTCGGCTGCAATACGCACCGTTTCCGCGTCAATCTCTTTTTTGCTTCCCTGGCACCCGCAAAGAAGGCAGTTAATAGCCAGGTTGTTAATTAACCGAGGCCAACCCATGGTGCAGGCGGCAATAGCTTCAAGGGCTGTTTCAGAAAAAATAGGGTATCTTGCGCCGGCCAATTCCATATGATGCTGAATGTAACCTGCCACCTCATCGCGGGCGAGTGGCTCTACCCTGTATTGCATTACGACACGTTGCCGAAGCGGCCGGTTTTGGTTAAGAGACAATCTATCGCTAAGATAGGGTAATCCAGCCAGGATGAGCAAAAACGGGTTTTCCGAGTCCATCTGGAAGTTAAATAAAATGCTGAGGTCATGCAAAAAGATGTCCTTCGCCATTTGCATCTCATCCAGGATGAACACTGGCGTAATCCTGCGTTCTTTGAAGCTTGTCTGTACAGCTCTTTGAATCTGGTGGAATAGGTCTACTTTCCGAAACCGGGGTGCTTCTCCTAGGCCATATGCCAACCCCCGGTAGAAATCCATCACCGTGCCTGTCGAGAGGGGAAAGTATACTACCTTGTACAATGATGCGCTTAGGGTATCCGCAAAGGAGCGGAGTATAAAGGTCTTGCCAGAACCCGGCTCCCCGGTAATAAGCGCTACCCCCCGTGTTTTCAGTAGATATTTAAGTCTAGCTTCAGCCTCCGCAACAGAAGTTGAGCGGTAGGCTTCACTGGTCTTTAGCTCCTTGCCAAATGGCTGGCGGACCAGGGAATAGAAAGACTCATACATCTTGAAGATTCTCCTGGATTTCCTTTAGCGACAGCTTCCGTTTGGCATGGGCATTAACTGTAAAATCTACTGGTTCTGCTTGCTCGACCTCTAGCCCGTCTTCATAGATAAAGACACCCTTATCGTCATACCGGATCTCCACTTGCTTGCCAATAAACCTTGGGGATACTTCATAGAGCTTTGTTTGCACTGAGATTGTAGCATCATGCCGGACTTTACGCTTATCTCTTTTCCGAAATAAGGCTTTAAGAATTGCTGGGTCTTCTAGCATTCGTATTTTCTCTGCCTGGGAGACCCATAACTCCAAGGGGGTCATGTTTAGCGAACTATGTCGTTTGCGATGGTAGTCCTCCTCCAGCCAGCGCCAGAACCTTTGGTTTAAGTCTTCCAGCGAACTCGGCGCATCTGCGCCCAAAAGCGGGTAAAACCGGGTTCTTACAGTCTTGAAAAAGCGCTCAATTTTACCTTTTGCGGGTGCGTCATATGGTTGGGTATGCGCCAGAGTAATCCCCAGGGTGGCACAGGCAATCTGGAATACTTCGGATCTGTAAATCTTTCCATTGTCAACATAAACGACCCTGGGAATTCCTCTTCTCAACACAGCATCACTAAAGACTTCTCTCAGCGAGTCGGTCCCTTCCGACAGATGAAATCCAGCTCCCGTAACTACCCTGGAACAGTCATCAATGAAGGCGAGTAGAAACGTCCGATGCTTACGGCCTTCAACCTTTAAATAAGGCCCGTACGAGAGGTCCCCCTGCCAGACTACATTAATGGTGTCATGGGCGAAGCGTTTTCTTTCTGGCGTTGCCAGTAAGGCTCTTCCTGCCATTCCATTTTTCTTAAGTAGTCGGTAGATAGTTGAGTAGGACACGTCTGCCGGCAGGATCTCCCCTTTTCCAACCAAGTGGTCATAAAAGACCGTCACTGCAGCAAGGCGCATTTCTTGCCGTAAACTAAGGACATGTTCTTCCTCTTCCCGGGACAACTTGCGGGACACCCCCTGGTCTTTCCTGTTTTTTGGTTTGAGACCGTTGAAACCTTCCCGACGGTAGTTCAATACCCATTGGCGGATGGTTTTGGGAGCGTATTCTTTAACCCCGTAACCTGGTACTTCGTGTTTTTGGGCAGCAATCTTAGCCAGGTAGTCTTTTACATCCACCTGGCCGTTGAGAATAGGAGAAATAAGCCCAAATTTAAACAAGGCAAGCTGTTCTTTCCCACTATCTTCCACAACAATCCCTCCGTTTCCAACAGGCAAGACCGGTCAAGCCTTCAAAAACCATTGTAACTGGGTGGAAACGGGGCCGCCAGACAAAGGGAGTGTGGAAAGGATTTATTCTGTTTTTCGGTGCACGCTTATGTTACAATGAGCGTGCCATAAAGTTGCGTGAGAAATGATCCTTCCACCTTCCTAGGAAGGTGGGGCTGGCGGCCTGGACCATCTCTAACAGCTTTGTGGCCTTTTCTCTTCCTTTTGGAAGGCTTTCTGTGAACCCTGTAAAACGGAAGAATGCCTCCACCAGGTTCAATTGTTCAATAAACCTCCGCCGGTAATACTGGGCTAACCGGTAGTAGCAAGACCTAACTTTGCCAATGAGGGCTTCTTTCAAAAATTGAAGGACATTGCTAAATACATATTGGTAACGTGGTACTAGGAAATGGGGTAGTAGCGAGCAGGTGGAGCGGCAGCTGGGGCAGCGCAATCTACGAATGAAAACAGCGTAGATTATTCCATC
>DAIOXA010000232.1:2757-3437 GCA_036758185.1 Bacillota bacterium | reverse complement strand
GGAAAGCCCCATCGGCCTGGCAATGATTAAGAGCTTTCAACGGGGTACTACCATTATGAATATTAATCATGCAGATATCATGGAGATGGAAATCCCATTATTACCCCTCAGTGTGCAGCACACACTGATTGATAATTACAATGATGAGTTTAGCCTCTATAAAGAAACCATCGGCAAAGCGGAAAGCAGATGGGATAAGATTAGAAACAATCTCTACAACCAGCTGATATAGGAGGGCGAAATAATGGCAGTTAATCTGGAATTCGAGAACAAGTTATGGGAAATGGCGGACAAGCTCCGGGGCAATATCCAGCCTTCAGACTACAAAGACGTTGTTCTTGGTCTTATTTTCTTAAAATACATCTCTGACAGCTTTGAGGAGAGGTATGATGAGTTAGTGGACGAGGGCGAAGGTTTCGAAGAGGACAGGGATGCTTATATTGAAGAAAATATTTTTTTCGTTCCGCCGAGTGCTCGTTGGGGGTACATAAAAAAGAATGCCAAGCAGAGCACCATTGGCCAAATCATTGATAAGGCCATGATTGCCATTGAAAGTGAGAACCAATCCCTGAAAGGGGTGCTCCCAAAGAATTATGCTAGGCCGGAGTTGGACAAGACCAAGCTAGGTGAACTGATCGACCTCTTCTCTTTTAACTTGGGCAACAAAGAAGCCAGGGCCC
>DAIOXA010000232.1:0-2747 GCA_036758185.1 Bacillota bacterium | reverse complement strand
AGTGTATGAATATTTCCTGGGGAAATTCGGGTCCAGCGAGGGCGAATTTTACACCCCCCCATCTATAGTGAAGCTCCTGGTCGGCATGATTGAGCCCTTTAAGGGCAGAGTCTACGACCCCTGCTGCGGGTCCGGGGGCATGTTTGTCCAGTCCCAGAAGTTTGTTGAGGGACAGCAGGGCAAGAAAGACGATATCCATATTTTCGGCCAAGAATACACGGCGGCTACTTGGCGGCTATGTAAAATGAATCTGGCCATCCGGGGCATTGACGGCAATTTAGGAAAAAGAGATGCAGATACCTTTGGCAACGATCTGCACAAAAACTTAAGGGCAGACTTCGTCCTCGCTAATCCGCCCTTTAATATGAGTGATTACACATTGATTCAGGACGATGCACGCTGGAAGTATGGGATCCCTCCCCAGAATAATGCCAACTACGCCTGGATTCAGCACATTATCAGCAAGTTATCTCCTACAGGCGTAGCTGGGTTTGTCCTGGCCAACGGGTCCATGAGTACATCAACCAAGGCTGAAGCAGAAATCAGGAAGAATATTATCGAGGCAGGGCTGGTTGATTGCATGGTTACCATGCCTCCTAACCTCTTCTACAATGTCACTATCCCGGTCTGCCTTTGGTTTATCTCTAAAAACAGAGAGAATAGGAAGGATAAAATCCTGTTCATCGATGCCCGCAAGATGGGGACCATGGTCACCCGTAGGCACAGAGAACTGTCTGATGAGGAAATCAAGCAGATCTACGACACCTACCATAACTGGCGGGATGGCAAAGACTACGAGGATATTCAGGGATTCTGTAAGTCAGCTGATATTGAAGAAGTCAGGGGGCATGATTACATCCTCACCCCCGGCAGGTATGTGGGGATTGAAGAGGAAGAGGATGACGGCGTGCCCTTCGAGGAAAAGATGGACAGGCTGACCGGGGAGCTGGCCGAACTGTTCGCCAAGTCCCATGAGCTAGAGGAAGAGATTAGGCGGCGACTGGGGGCGATTGGGTTTGAGCTGTAGGGATATGTTAAATTGCCCATCTTTACCTTTGCCAGAGGTTCTATCTTTTATTGTGGATAACCGGGGTAAAACTGTGCCCACTTGTGACATTGGTAATGGTATGCCATTAATAGCAACAAACTGCATTAATAATGATGCTCTTTACCCGGTATTTGAAAAGATTAGGTACGTTTCACAATCTACCTTTGACAGTTGGTTTAGGTCTCATCCACTTCCAGGAGATATTATTTTTGTCACTAAAGGAACTCCCGGTAGGGTTTGCTTTGTACCAGATCCGGTTGGTTTTTGCATTGCTCAAGATATGATTGCTTTTAGGGTTGATCCCAATATTGTATATAATAAATACTTATTGGCGGTATTGAGAAGTTCCCAGTTTCAAAAGCAAATTGAGCAATTTCATGTTGGCACTCTAATTCCTCACTTTAAAAAGGGCGATATTGATAAGCTTTTAATTCCCATCCCCTCTATGATTGTCCAAAAACATATTGGTGATAGTTATTTCGACCTAAGTAATAAAATTGAACTCAACAACCGCATCAACAAGACCCTTGAGGAAATGGCCCAGGCCATCTTTAAAAGCTGGTTCGTGGATTTCGAGCCCTTCCAAGACGGCGAATTTGAAGACAGCGAACTTGGCCCGATCCCTAAGGGGTGGAGAGTAGAGAGTCTGGACAGTGTTGCAGACTTTCTTAACGGATTAGCTATGCAAAAGTACCGTCCAGATACGGAAGAATCTCTACCAGTGATAAAAATAAAAGAGTTGAACCAGGGGTATACCGATAATACCAGCGATAGAGCAAGTATTAATATTCCTGAACAATACATTATTAATAACGGAGATGTTGTTTTCTCGTGGTCTGGAACTTTGATGGTTAAAATCTGGACCGGTGGCCAGGGTGGGTTAAATCAACATTTATTTAAAGTTACCTCTAGAAACTATGAAAAGTGGTTCTATTACTTGTGGACTTTAGAGCATCTGACAATATTCAGGGCAATAGCAAAAGATAGAGCAACTACTATGGGTCATATCAAAAGGGGTCATCTTACCCAAGCTAAAGTACTTGTACCAACTGAATCAGTTATGAAAGGATTAAGCGAGATTCTAATCCCCATATTTGATTATATAGTTCAGATTAGTATGCAGAGTAGTACTCTTAAGGAATTAAGAGATACCTTACTCCCCAAACTAATATCCGGCGAAATCCGAGTTCCCATCGAGGAGGTGCAGTAGTGGCCAAGAACAATTTCTGCGAATCCCATCTAGAGCAAGCTGCCCTGGAGTGGTTTGAGGAGCTGGGCTATGAAATCGTCTTTGGCCCAGACATTTCTCCCGATGGGGATTATCACGAGCGGGAGGAATACAGCGATGTCATCCTTGCGGACAGGCTCCGGGCCGCCCTTGCCCGAATAAACCCTTTGCTGCCGGAAGATGCTCTTGAAGATGCCTTTCGGCAGATAACCATTCCCCATAGCCCCAGCCTCCTGATGAACAACAAAGCCTTTCAGAAAATGATCACCGAAGGCCTTGATGTCTCGGTCAAGCAGCCTGATGGCAGCTACCTGACCGAAAAGGCTTATGTCTTCGACTTTTCAAAGCCCCTGAACAATGATTTCATGGTAGCCAATCAGTTTACCGTTATAGAGCATGGAAAAGAAAAGAGGCCGGATCTCATTGTCTTTGTCAACGGCATTCCCCTAGTGGTCACCCGAACAATAACCT
>DAIOXA010000231.1:364-3439 GCA_036758185.1 Bacillota bacterium | reverse complement strand
AAACCATGGCCTAGACGGTGGTGCGGGAATTTGACCTGGTCCCCCATTACCGGCCGGTGCAAATCTTTTGCCAGTCGGGAGATGAGCGCTATGTCAATGCCGATAAGATGATCCTCAAGGGCGTCGATGTCATCCCCCATGGCCTCATAAATAATATACCGGACAAGCTGGGGCATGACGGCGAAAAGCTGGCTCAGTACATCGGCTGGCTACGGGAGCGGGTGGCCAAGCTGGGTAACCCTGGCTACAAGCCGGTCCTGCACATAGATGTGTATGGCACTCTGGGACTTGCCTTTGCCAACGATATGAAGAAAATCGCTGAGTATATGGCCCGAGTGGGAGAAGTAGCCAATCCCTTGCAACTGCGCATCGAAGGCCCGGTGGACATGGAGAACAAGGATCTGACCATCGAGGCCTTGGCCGAACTCCGTCAACGCTTGCAGGCCCTGGGCAGCAGCGTTGAAATCGTTGCCGATGAGTGGTGCAACACCCTGGAGGACATCAAGGACTTTGCCGATAACGGCGCGGGACATATGCTACAAATAAAGACCCCTGACCTGGGTGGGGTAGAGAACTTGGTGGAGGCCGTGACCTACTGCAAGTTGGTAGGTGCCGGGGCTTACCTAGGTGGCACCTGCAATGAGACGGACCAGTCGGCCCGGGTATGTGTCAACATCGCCGTGGCCACCGGACCTGTGCAAATGCTGGCCAAGCCAGGCATGGGCGTCGACGAAGGTCTGATGTTGGTATATAATGAGATGCAAAGGTTGCTGGCGATTATCCATTCCCGGCACTAGTGCTTAAGTAATATATTCCTCCTCCCTTTTGCATATATATTAAAAAAACGGAGGAGGAAGTACCTTTGCGCAAAACCTTATGCTGGCTGTTGCTCTTGTTAATGCTGGTCATGGTCAGCGGTTGCGGTATTATGGATTGGATTTTCCCCGACAAAGATGGCGAAGAACCACCCGATGATGATTACATCGAACTGCCTGGGGGCGAAGATGAGGGGGACGATACGTCCAGTGATGGCCGTATTCTGTACGTAGCTGACTTACACGGCAAATATGTGTTGCCAGTGACCTTTAATATCCCCTGGGAAGAGGGAATAGCCAAGGCTGTTGTGCGTCACATGGTGGAGGGTGGCCCCGGCCAGCAGTTCTTTACCACCAATGGCCTCAAGGCTGTACTGCCGGCGGGAACTACAGTTGTAGGCATGTCCATCAACGATGGCGCCTGCATAGTTGACTTTAGTCAGCACTTGTTACAAGCTGCCGATGAAGTTCATGAGCGCTTGATCCTCGATGCCCTGACCTACACCTTAACGGAATTCTCCACCATCGACACCGTCACCATCAGAGTCAATGGTCAACCTCTGTCGAAGATGACCCATGGTACCCCTGTGGATGCAGTACTTTCCCGGGAACGGGGAGTAAATTCCTCTGCCTCCAGCAAGGGAACCGGTGCTGTAGTGACAATCTATATGCGCATGGACAGTCTTGCCGGCGGCGTGCTCTTGGTGCCAGTAACCCGGCCGGTGGCTTCAGTTGCCAACCTAGCCCAGGCTGCGCTGGAGCAGCTAGTGGGTGGCCCGGGGGCACAGACGGGACTCAGTCCTGTCCTGCCTGCCACCACCCGGGTGGAGGGACTGTCGGTGCAGGGGGATGTGGCCACGGTTAATTTTAGTGCCGACCTGGCCCAGGCCGAGGATCTGGATGTGGCTGTGGCGGCCATTGTCCTGACCTTGACAGAACTGCCCGGCATTAGTAGCGTCAAGCTGACCATTGGCGGCGAGGCCATCAAGCTGCCCGACGGTAAGACCCTAACTGAGCCGGTGTTGCGACCGATTTCTACCAATCCCCTGTCTTTTTAGCAGGGGTTTTTTTTCCCCGCAACTGGACAAGCTAATATGGGAGGTAATGAGATGAAAAAGTTGACAGTACTTTCACCCACAGCAATCTTGGGCTACGGCTTTCCCAAACAGTCCTTCCTCACTGCCCTGGAGCACAATCCCGACGTCATTGGGGTTGATGCCGGTTCCGTTGACCCTGGACCTTATTACTTGGGAGCAGGTGTCTCCTTTACCGACAGGGCCGCCGTCAAAAGGGACTTAGGGCTGATCCTGCCCGCAGCTCTCAAACGCAACATCCCTGTGATCATTGGCAGCGCAGGAGGATCCGGTGCCAAGGCCCACTTGGACTGGAACCGGGAAATAATCGAGGAAATCGCAGCTGAGCAGCAACTCAACTTTACGATGGCAGTGATCCCCGCTGACATCGACAAGGAATACTTGCTGGATAACCTGGCCAAGACCAGTCCCCTGGGACCTCTGCCGGATTTGGATGCCGAGACAGTGAGGGACGCTACAGCCATTGTTGCCCAAATGGGCTGGGAACCCTTCGCCGCCGCTTTGGATCAGGGTGCCCAGGTAGTGCTGGCGGGCCGGGCCTACGACCCCGCAGTCTTCGCCGCCCTGGCTATCCGGAAGGGGTTTGCTCCGGGGCCAGCTCTGCACATGGGCAAAATCCTGGAATGTGCTGCCATTGCTGCCGATCCCGGCAGTGGCCGGGATTGCATGGTGGGCATCCTGGACCAAGAGGGATTCACCCTCTTCCCCACCAATCCCCAGCGGCGATGCACGGTAAAATCTGTGGCTGCCCATTCCCTGTATGAAAAGTCCAATCCTTGGCTGTTGCCGGGTCCCGGCGGTGCCTTGGACTTAAGCCAGGCTAAGTACAGCCAAGTCGATGACAGGAGTGTCCGGGTAACTGGCAGCGTCCATGTGCCGGCGGACTTTCAAGTTAAGTTAGAGGGGGTGCGCCTGGTGGGATTCAGGACCTTGGCCATTGCCGGAATCAGGGATCCTCTCCTCATCGGTCAGTTGGATTCTGTGCTAGATGAAGTCAAGGCCGCTGTCCAGGATAACTTTGAGGATGCAAAGGGATATAATCTGCACTTCCTTATCTATGGACAGAAGGGTGTGATGGGGGATCTCGAGCCGACACCCACGCCTGGTCATGAAGTGGGGTTGGTCATCGATGTCGTTGCCCCTTCCCAGGAAATGGCCAATACTGT
>DAIOXA010000231.1:0-334 GCA_036758185.1 Bacillota bacterium | reverse complement strand
AGATATTGTGGCGGGTCCAGTCTATGAGTTTTGCATTCATCACTTGTTGCCGGCAGAGCCGAACTACTTTAAAGCTGAAATTATGGAGGTGGGGAAATGCGCAAAGTAGCAATTACAGAACTGGCCCATGTCATCAGAAGTAAGAACTCGGGACCCTATGAGCTGACCTTTGACCTGATATTTAAGGATGAAGAATGCTATCGCCAGGCAGTGAATTCAGGAATCTTTACTCCCCAGCTCTTTGCGGGGTTGTACAATATCCCGGTGGAGGATGTCTTGGGAGTGATTGAGTATCCCCCGGCCCTGGCCATCAAGGCCACCATAGTGCGGATGC
>DAIOXA010000230.1:486-3469 GCA_036758185.1 Bacillota bacterium | reverse complement strand
GAGCAGGTGATCCCGAGGCAACAGCGCCAGGGCCCGTTCTCCCCATTCCAGGGCAGAGACCCCGACGGAATCCAGGTACTCGTCCAGACCTAACTCCCACAACTCCTCTGCTTCCTCCAACCTGTATAGGTCAAAGTGAAACAAGGGCAAGCGCCCGCGGTATTCCTTGACTATGGTAAAGGTGGGGCTATTGACCACACCGGTTATCCCTAGACCACGGGCCAGACCCTGGACAAAGCTGGTCTTGCCGGCGCCCAAGGGCCCGGCCAAAAGTAGGACCGTCCCCGCATTGGCCAACTGGCCCAGGCGTCGGGCCAGCTCCTGGGTCTCCTGGGGACTGGCTGTTATTACTTCCATGCTATCAACTCCTGCGCCAGTTTAGGCTATTATATCACAGTGGTGAAAAACATACTGTACATGCCGTGGCTAGCCCTTCTAGTGGGAGTCTGCCTTTCCTGACCAGGGATATTCGTCCCAGTCCAGCAATACATATATAGTTGACATGCCGCTTACCGTCGAGGCAGGATTTTGACGGGCACAAACAGAACTACTCTTGGCAAAAAGAAACCTCTCTACGTCAATAACTTTTGCCTTTTACAAGGCAAATTCCCGAAATCAGCAGAAGAAGAAGTTGCTCCATGGTGCCGAGGCAGGATTTAGTCAGGCGGGAACAGAATTACTCTTCAAAGGAGTACGGGAGGTGGGAACATTGCAGTCTTTTCTAGCGAATAAGTCCAATCTGCGCCTGCTGGGCGTTCTCATTGTAGTGGGCATAATTCTGGCCTTGCTCTTGCTACCCAGGGGGGAGGATCTGGGACGCTACGAGGCTATGCTTGCCCGGGGCGAAGGAAAGGTCTGTGCTCGGCAATTGGCCAAGGCCCTTGGGCGAAAGCCCCACTGGCATGAGGCCCGGGAGCTGCTGATCAAAGCCCACCTGGCCAGCGACTCCCCCCTCTTGGCCTTGGAAAATCTGCTTTTCTTGGAAAAGGAAGGCTATGATTCCCGGCATACCAGGGCTGTCCAGTTATTGCTCTTGACAGATAGCAGTATTCTCCAGCAGGCAAGGAAGTTAGTTTGCCAGGATATTGAAGAAAATCCAGATTTTGATTATGCTCGGATTTTTCTCATCCAATTGGAAACATCTCCAAATAACCCGGCCCCCGATCCCGACCTGGCCTTTGCCCAGCTGGCGAATCTGGCCAAAAAAGGCCTAGCTTCTGCCACTCTGGAAAAAAGGGTGATAAATATCTGTACAGATACCTGGCGCCACCTGGCGTTCCTGGACAAGTTTTTTTGTGCTGGTGAATCTCCCTGGGCCTTCGATATGAAGCTACGGATTGTCCTGAATAGCGGAGACCATGACTTGGTAATGGATTACCTTCGCCAGCTTAAAGGGAGCGGCATTGAACTCGAGGGCAGCTCGCTGGACCGCGTCAGGAATCAAGAACGGAGCCTCATCCAGACTTTGGAACTGGCCCTGCTGCTGGAGCGTCAGCAGTGGATTGACGGTGTCCTGACCCAGGCAGAGCAAGCGGGATTGAGTCCCGAGGAATTAGCTGCCCTCCTGGAGCTGCAACCCCACGAACCCCGGCTCTTGGCGTTGCAGGCTTTTAATGCTGAGGACCCCCGCCAGGGCTTGGAAACCCTTGTGGCGTTGGAGGCGGCAGGTTACACCCCCCAAGACCTCCAGACTTATGGTGAAGAGAAAATGTCCCTTATCCGGAGGGCGGAGCACAGTGAACCAGATTGGCTAAATTTCATCGCCAATGATTTGATCATGGAGCAAATTATGCTGTGGCAGGATCAGCGGGCCGCTAGCCTAGTGGATTGGCTGGAGGCAGCCAGGCCCGACCTGACATGGGAAATCGACATCCTCCGTCAGATTATCGCCTACACGGGAAAGAATCCCAAACCCCTATGGCAATCACCTGAACGCTACGAGGAAATTGAACTCTCCCCCGATGGCAAATGGTTGCTGGCCAAATCGGAGTCGGGATTGTCTTTTATCGACGTTACCACAGCAAAGTCTTACCCTGGCCAACGGCAATGGGGCCCCTGGCATTGGAGTCCCGACAGCAAACAAGTAGCTAATGTTTTTCCGCAGTATGGAACCACCCCCCTTTATCTGTTCAGCATCGACCCGGTGGACGGGGCAATACCGAAGGAAATGGAATTGCCCTACGACATGCCCCAGGATATGCTGGGCTGGTTGGATAGCTCTACCCTGCTCTTGCGTAATCTTAGTGATAATTATGAGACTGTGGCTGTGGTAGCCATAGATGCTGCCACTGGAGAAGTGCGGTGGGAGACTGCCCCTCCTCAGGGCAACCCCATGCTAAGCCATAATTTTGAACTGGCCTGGGTCTGGCGGGAAAGAAACAAAATTTGGGTGGAATTGGATGCCGAAAGAAAGAGCTTTAACTTGCCCGATGCCAATTACTATAGCCCCAGAAGTTGGTCACAAAGCGACAAATTGCTTCTGATAAATTTTGATCAGTCTGCCTGTACGCTAGATTTCAAGAGCGGCCAACTCTCACATTTTGAACTTCCCCCCAGTTTTAAACCGGGAGCGTGGCGAGATGGCGATAGTTTTTGGGGGATAGCCTCATTGGAACAGTTGGACTCAGACTATAACGCCCTGGGCCTGATGGACGCCAAAACGGGAAGCTGGGAATATGCAGGTCTAACCTGGTCTGGCAGTCTTTGGGATTCTTCTTCCTGGGACAAATTCATTGCCGTTACCCCTGACCAGGGAGGAACTTACCTCTACGAAATGCCATAGAACTCAACAAAGGCAGACCCCTTCAGTGGGAGTCTGCCTTTTAGCGCCTAGGGTATTCACGGGTCAGCTAAGTCATCACAGTATACGCTGCCAATCACGCCTGGCAAAAAGGATCCTCTCGATGTCTATGATTTTTGCCTTTTCATCCACAGTAAAGAAAATAACATAGTTCTCTACCAACAGCTTATGATAACCAAGCAT
>DAIOXA010000230.1:0-476 GCA_036758185.1 Bacillota bacterium | reverse complement strand
CACTGAGGGACATCTATGTGGCATGGCAGCCAAATCTGATATCGCTTGCTGGATTATATCCATCATCTTCCCAGCAGATATTGGTGAGGCGAGTGCTGCTGAAATATATCGCACAATGTCCCGCAAGTCATTTTCAGCTGGTTCTGATAGATGGACTCTATATTTTCCCATCAGCTAGTTCCTGCCTGATGTCCCGCATGACCTCCTCGAAAGGTCGTGTTTTTCCTTCTCCCACCGCAATTCTACCCTCATCCAGCAGCCGGTATAGTTCGAGTTTGCCGGAAAGCATCTCATAGGTCTCAATGCTCATAACGGCTAGATCACCCTTCCCGCTTTTTGTAATATAAACAGGCTCTCTACTTTCATGACAGAAGGTCGAGATTTCATTATAGTTATTCCTTAAATCGGTGCTGGACCTAATTTTCGGCATAAAATCACCCTCCAATCTAAAGATATTATACATTATTTTCTTTAGA
>DAIOXA010000229.1:3235-3478 GCA_036758185.1 Bacillota bacterium | reverse complement strand
CAGGATTTCCGCTACCCCGCCATCGCTGCCGGTGTTGGGGAAGGTGTGGCCGCCGCAGGCCAGTATTGCCCGGGGGCACTTAATATCTCTGTTTCCAATTGTCAAGGAGACCAATTGGTATGCTTCGGAATGTATAGTCGTCAAGGGTGAGTTAAAGTGAAAGTTGACCCCCCTGCGTTCCAGCCATGCATGCAAATGCTGAGCCAGTTCCCTCCCATTGATGTGTCGGGGGTAGATTCTGCC
>DAIOXA010000229.1:0-3225 GCA_036758185.1 Bacillota bacterium | reverse complement strand
CATCCACCTTGGTCTGTACACCAAGGTCAGCCAGGATTTCCCTTAGGCGGGGAGCGTCCAGCCCCAGCAAAGCCGGGCGCAGGAATTTGACATCGTGTAGCCCGGCCAACAGGTCTCCAGTATTGGAGAGGTTACAGCGGCCGCCCCCGGCCAAGCCCAGCTTAATTCCCGGCCGGTCCATCTTTTCATAGATCGTCACAGGCATGCCCAGGTTAATTGCCGCCACGGCGGCCATCAACCCCGCGGCGCCGGCCCCAATGATTGTCGTCATCTCCGCCACCTCCTAGGTGAGATGATTATAGCACAGCGACTTCTCAGTTGCTGTCATTAAGTAAAGCGTTCCCGGTCATACTAAAATAAATGGTGAATTTTGGGGGGAGAAAATGAAGGCGGAACAACTCATGCAAATTCCACTCCTCTTGGTGTTGCTGGCCCTGTCGGCTTTCTTTTCCGGGGCCGAGACTGCCCTGATGTCCCTCAACCGCATCCGCCTCAAGCACCTGGTGGACTCTCATGTGCCCCGGGCCGACATTATCTATGGTTTTTTGGACAATCCCGGGAGATTACTCTCCACCCTGCTCATCGGCAACAATGTCGTCAACATAGTGTTCTCCAGCGTCGCCACCATCTTGTTTATATCGCTGCTGGGTCCGGCGTACGGCGCCCCGGTAGCAGTGGTGGTGGCAACGGCGCTGGTTCTGGTCTTCGGCGAAGTGACGCCCAAGACCCTGGCCAATCAGAAGAGCGAGGCCTGGGCCTTGCATGTCGCCCGGCCTATTTCCCTGCTCATGACCATCCTCTCGCCCCTCATTGCCGTCCTCACCCGGATAACCAATGGCATCGCCAGTCTGGTAGGGGTTACCCCCCGCCGGGATAACCTGGTTACCCAGGATGAAATCCGCACCGTCATCCATATTGGGCAACGGGAGGGAGTTATCGAGCTCAGTGAGCGCAAGATGTTGACCTCGGTGTTGGAATTCAACGACACCCTGGTGCGGGAGATAATGATTCCCCGCATAGATATCTTCGCCTTGCCCCAGGACTTGACGGTGGAGGAGGCAGCCCAGGAGACAATAGTCCAACACTATTCCCGCATCCCCATCTATGAGAAGTCGGTGGATAACATTATCGGCTTGGTCCACGTCAAGGACTTGCTGGCGGCGATGCTGGATAAGCCCGACACCTTGGTTCGAGATATAATGCGCTCCATGCTCTTCGTCCCCGAGAGTCGACAAATTGGTTTGCTCTTAGAGCAGATGCAGAAGCAGCGGGTCTCGGTGGCCATCGTTCTAGACGAGTTCGGTTCCACCAGCGGCATGGCCACCATCGAGGACATAGTGGAGGAAATTGTCGGGGAAATCGAAGATGAATACGATGAAGGGGATTTGCCCATGGAGACCCTGGGCGAAAGCGAGACCCTTCTGGACGGGGGTTGCTCCATCTCCGACGTCAACGATCAGCTCTCCCTCAACCTGCCGGAAGAACAGTCTGCCACCGTAGGCGGCTATATCTTTAGCCGCTTGGGGCACATCCCTAGGGTGGGGGATACTGTGACCTATCACAACTGGGCCATGGTGGTGGAGGAGATGGAGGGGCGGCGGGTGGCTCGCGTCAGGTTGTGCAAGAAGGGCTGAGGATGTCCCTTGTCAAAGCAGGGAAACCTTGTTATACTGAAACCAGGCAGGAGTTTTGTTACCTAGGCCGGGACATCTCTTATCCCGGCGGGACAAGTAACGACCCGGAGGTGGGCTATAGATTACATAGATATTCAGAAGGAAATTGCCCCAGAGATGCTACCCATCATCCAGAGGCGCTATGTAATTATGCACACCATTTCCTATTTGGCCCCCGTTGGTCGCCGCCTCCTTGCGGAAAATCTCCAGCTGGGGGAGAGGGTCATCCGCTCTGAGTTGGATTCCCTTAAGCACTTAGGGTTGGTAGAACCCAGCATCGGCGGCGTCAGCCTTACCCTCCGAGGAGAAAAGCTCCTGCAGCAGATGGTCCCCTACATATCCAAGCTGCTGGGCCTGCCCCAGTTGGAAAGGCAGGTTAAGGAAAAGCTGGGACTTGCCCAGGTGGTTCTGGTTCCCGGGGACAGCTCAGTGGACTCCTTGGTTCAGTACGAGCTGGGCCGGGCCGCCGCCCGGGTCCTGCTCACCAAGATCCGCGACGGCGATGTCATTGCCATAACCGGCGGAACCACCATGTCCCAGGTCGCCCAGTCCATCTATGCAGAGAAGCGCCGAGTCACCGTCGTCCCCGGGCGCGGCGCCTTGGGCGAAAAGGTGGAGATTCAGGCCAACACCATTGCTGCCAAGCTGGCCCAGGGCTTGGGAGGCAAGTACCGCCTGCTTCATGCCCCGGACAACCTCACCAGCCATGCTTTGGCAGAGCTGGTCCAGGACCCAGGTATTGCCGAGGTGCTGGCCCTAATTCGCCAGACAACCATCCTTCTCCATGGCATCGGCGATGCTCTGGAGATGGCCCGGCGTCGGGAAGTCCCTCAGGAGCAAGTCCACCGGCTACAGGAGTTGGAAG
The DNA here is from genome assembly GCA_036758185.1 of Bacillota bacterium. Taxonomy (GTDB): domain Bacteria; phylum Bacillota; class Proteinivoracia; order UBA4975; family UBA4975; genus DAIOXA01. The sequence goes on along the minus strand of DAIOXA010000229.1, from coordinate 687 downwards.
CCGTGGCAGAGACCCTGGGCTACTACTTTAGCGCCCAGGGCGACATCGTTTGGCAGGCCAATAGTATAGGATTGCACCTCCAGGATTTGGAGACCATAACAACAGTGATTGCAGTGGCCGGAGGCTCAGCCAAGGCAAGGGCCATCAAGGCCGTCGCCAACAAGAGGCCTCAACACATTCTCATTTCCGATCAGGGTGCAGCCCAGGCAATAATGGCGCTATAGCTAAAGTTAGCAATGCCCCCAGGGGCAAAAAATAGAGGAGGAATTTTCATGGCTATCAAAGTTGGTATCAATGGTTTTGGTGCAATTGGGCGAAGGGTATTCCGGGCTGCCCACGGCAACCCCAATCTGGAAATTGTCGCCGTCAATGACCTTACCGATGCCGCAACCCTGGCACATCTGCTCAAGTACGATTCAACCTATGGCGCCTTTGAGGCCGAGGTAGAAGTCAAGGGAAACTCCATCTACGTCGATGGCAAGGAACTCAAGGTCACTGCCCTCCGCGATCCCGCAGAAATTCCCTGGCATGCGGATGACATCAAGGTCGTGGTGGACGCCACCGGTATCTTCCGCAGCAAGGACAAGGTTCTTCCCCATATCGAGAAGGGCGGGGCCAAAAAGGTCATCATCACCGCGCCAGCCAAGGACGAAGATATCACCATCGTCATGGGCGTCAATAATAACC
>DAIOXA010000228.1:2186-3480 GCA_036758185.1 Bacillota bacterium | reverse complement strand
CGTGTCAACCCATGTAAAAATCTTACCGAAGAGTGATGGACCACTCATTTAAGAAGCTAACCCAACCTCTTGACTAAAAGCTTGCTGTACTAGAAAATCTCTATAGGCAAGCCTTTCTCACACACGTCTCCCCAAATGTAGCGCCTTGACTAATCAGGGTCTCTAGGCGTTTGTGCAACTCAAGTGGGTTGAGGGCTTGCCTTTTCATTTGGTGCCCTCGGCTTTCAAAGGTGGGATAGCTCCTAGTTTCATCAACTTGGTATTTCCATGTATCGAGAGTAAGTTAGTCCACCTGGCGAATAATTTATAGGTAAGACGCTGATAAGCTTTGGTTGTTGGCAGTCATTGATGGGAGAAGAAGTTAGGAAGATCTACTATTCTTCGAGAGGCTCATCTAGTCTGAAAGTGTTCAAGTCCCTGGAGACTATCCCAGGGGTATTAGTTGTATATTGGAATAACATTGCAAAATAACCCAAAACATGTCCTACTACAAGCAAGCAGTAATATACTAGTTACATATCATTTGTCACAACTCCCCAAACGGCGGGAAGGAGATGATGTATTATGATAAAGCGGGTAGTTGTTGTAACCGTATCTATCCTGGTTATTATAAGTTTCATGCCCTCTGTTTTAGCGTGTAGTTAATATCACTCTGGATCATGGGGTAACCCGAATGGATCAATTGTTCACGTTTATCAGTCGGCTGAACCGTTTCTTCAACATATTTCTTCTGCTGTATGGAGCTGGAACGGAATCTCTAGTAAGGTTGCATTTATCTCTATTCAGGGGGGCACTGATACTGATGTCTCTACCCGAATTAGGATTAAAGCTGTAGATTTTGATACGGATGAATTTACCGCACACTGTGTTAACTACGTAACTATCTTTGGGATAGTTGTGCCCAGTTGGTCTGGAACATGGGCGTATTCAGAAAACAGCCTCAATATTACACCATGGTATCAGAGTTCTTATCACAGAATTAGCGATCCATACAAAAAGAAAGTAGCTGCTCATGAACTTGGTCATAGCCTCGGGTTGCGCCACACCGATTCCGGATGCGCGGATTACTTTACATCTCTAATGGCCGAATACTATAATATTTCTTCTAATAAATGGTATGCTCCGCAGACACATGATGAGAACGTGCTAATTGCGAAGTATGGCAATTAATGTATAGGGAGGAAGTGAAGTAACATGAAAAAAAGGTCTAAGGCCATAATCATTCTTACAGTTCTGTTAATTATCGGCTCAGTTGTCACGTTCTACAGGCTTACTGTGCCAACTATAGTCTCCA
>DAIOXA010000228.1:0-2176 GCA_036758185.1 Bacillota bacterium | reverse complement strand
ATGGGTGATTCCATAGAGCCTCTGGATGATCTAGAAGAACGTTCCGCTATAATTGCTGAAGTGCAAGTAGTAGGGGAAGGTAAAAAGGGTGAAAACGATCTTCCATATACCTACACACCTGTAAGAATCACTAAAGTACACAAAGGTAACTTTAGTCCTGAAGAGGAGATTGAGGTAAGAGAATTTTACCGGTACCATCGGACACCTATTGGTTTGTATCTTGAAATAATAGAAGTTTATTTGCCCATGGAGAACGGTGGTAAATACCTTCTGTTTCTATCCGAGACCCCCAGCGGAACCCTCTCTGTTGCTGGCATTGCTTATGGTAAATTTGTGTGGCCGGCCCCAGCAAAATCAGCCCGTTCAGCAAAAAATTTAGAAATCTATGCTCTAAATAATAATTACCTTGGTATTCTTGAAGCTGTTGTCGAGAAGTATGAAAAGCCCAATTAGCTTATTAATGGGAGGAATATAGAGGGCATACTATTCGAGAGGCTCATTTAGTTAGATAGTGTTCAAGCCCCTGTGTTGTCTTCAGGGGCTTTGTTGTCGCGAGGAGGGAAAATCACAGTTCTCTTTGCTCTTACTTCTGCTATCAGGTAAAATAAGTTATAGACTACTATAGCGGAGGAATGACAATGTCAGATAATCAGGGGTTTGGGCTAGTACCCAAAACCTACTATATTCGTACTTATGGCTGTCAGATGAATGAGCGGGACAGCGAGACTATAGCAACAATCCTCCAGGGCCGGGGCATGACCGAGGCACCGGGCATGGCCTCGGCGGACTTAATTATGGTCAATACCTGCACCGTCCGGGACAAGGCCGAACAGAAGGTCTACGGCCTCCTGGGCAAGTTCCGGGAGCTAAAGGAAGAGAAACCTGACCTAGTTCTGGGTATATGCGGGTGCATGCCCCAGCAACATGAGGTGGCCAAGCATATCAAATCCCGCTTTCCCTTCATGGACATCATCATTGGCACCCATAATCTCAATGTCTTGAATACCTACTTGGAGCAGGTCTTGGTTGAACGCCGACAGGTTCTAGAGGTATGGGAAGAGAGGGCGGCGAAGGAACTGGACCTACCCCCCCGCCGGTCGGGGAATTATAAGGCCTTTGTCAACATCAACTGGGGCTGCAATAATTTCTGTACATACTGCATCGTCCCCCATGTCCGGGGTCGGGAGAAGAGCAGGCCATCCCAAACCATAATGGCGGAAATACAGGACTTGGCCGCTGACGGCATTAAAGAAGTTACCCTCTTGGGTCAGAATGTCAATAGCTATGGCAAGGATCTGTCGGATAAGCCGGACTTTGCTTACCTTCTGGAGTTAATTAATTCAATAGATGGTATCCGGCGCATTCGCTTTATGACCTCCCATCCCCGGGATGCAGGGGATCGCCTAATAGAGGCAATTGCCACGCTGCCCAAGGTGTGTAACCACCTGCACCTGCCCATCCAGGCTGGCAACGACTGGATCTTGGAGAGGATGAATCGGGGCTATACAGCAGAGCACTACCTGGGCATTGTCGAGAAGCTTCGGGCAGCAGTGCCGGGCATCGCCATCACCACCGACCTCATTGTTGGTTTCCCCGGTGAGTCGGAAGGGGAGTTCCTAGATACATTGGCCATGGTGGAAAAGGTACGCTTTGATTCTGCCTTTACCTTCATGTATTCACCTCGCCGGGGGACCCCTGCAGCCAGCATGAAGGGGCAGGTGGAAATCGGTGTGATGAAGGAGAGGTTGCAGCGCCTCATCAAGGTGCAGAACCGCATCAGCTTGGAGCGCAATCAAGAGTTAGTAGGCACTGTTCAACAAGTGCTGGTGGAGGAACGTTCCGACAAGACTAGCAAGGGTCGGACCACCACTAATAAGCTGGTATTCTTTGACAGCGGTCGAGACCTCACCGGCCAGCTGGTGGATGTTAAGATTACCCGGGCCAAGACCTGGAGTCTAGTAGGAGAATTGGGGGACTGAAGCTTGAAACTTACACCCATGATGCGCCAATACCGAGAGACCAAGGATCAGTACCCCGACTGCCTACTGATGTTTCGGGTGGGGGATTTCTTTGAGCTCTTCTTTGAGGATGCCGTCACCGCCGCCCGGGAACTGAATATCGCCCTGACCAGCAGGGACAAAAAAGAGGGAGAAGAGGGAACCCCCATGGCGGGGGT
>DAIOXA010000227.1:1973-3483 GCA_036758185.1 Bacillota bacterium | reverse complement strand
GGTCGACAATAACGATATTGTCCTCCCAGGAGTCTGCCATAGAGCCAGCCTGGGTCCACCTGACTATGCCCTCTAGGTCGTCGACAGCTACGGTGAAATACTGGACATCGACGCCAGTAAAGTCAATGATGTTCATAACCAAGGTATTGCCTTGGCGCCATATTTCCCTCAAATACGGGTAAGTAAATTGTTCCTCAATGGTGGTTCGCCACAGGCCCTGGCCACTATCCACGTCAAACTTGGCAACGTCATGGGGTTTCGCATCGCCAAAGGTGTAATAAGAACCCTGGTGCACATAAGCTGTACTGTCATCCAGAAAGGAAAGATGATTTCCAGAGCTGAAGTCAAAGTATGTTATCCTTTCATCTGGATATTGACCGGCTAATATTCTCACCAACTCTCCTTCCCACTGAAAGCTGACCTCATCCTCACTGCCTGCTTCTAGGCGCCAGAGCACCTCGCCGGTAGCAATATCCAGTTGCTCAATATAGGCCTTGTCCCCTTTACTTAAGGGATAGGACAAGGTTCCCTCCCTTATGAGAGGCTTGGTTTCATAGGCAAGGATGTCGCTGAATTCAAAGCCCTCCCGGGCAAAATCCCGAGTCCATACCGTACTGCCATCCTCTAGGTTTTGCGCACTGATGGCGCCCAAGGCGAAGTACAATATTGTTTCTTCCCCATGGGGGATGGGAAACTGTTTGCCATATGATTTGGGCTTGGCCGGGGCCAGGATCTGGCGGGTCTTCCTCACCGCCTTTTGGGTCAGGATCCTGGGGACCAGGATCAGGTTCCACTGGCCCTGGATCAGGGATAAAGGGACCGGTCGGGCCTCTTGGATCTTTGGGTGTACAAGCCATGGCAAGTAAGGCAACTATCGCAAGGAAAACCATTAGTTTTCGCATGAGAACACCTCCCCAAAATATTGCCAAGAAAAAGTAACAATGGTCATGATATTCGTCATTATATTCAATAATGCTTTAAAAAAGTCCTCCTTTCCGAAGCTTGAAATGACTGCGAAATAAAACTGGGCTGAAAATCTAAGCTATCTCATGTTGGTCAGAATTACCGGTAAGGCCAAGGAAATTAGGACTCTGCAAATATTGCCATTGAGGATTCTATCTCGATTGTTCTTCATTATAAGCCCTCCCAAATGTTGCCTAAATATTTTACCACGTTTGCAGGGAAATTGCCCCTCTAAAATATATGACGCCAAAACGAAAAAAGGGCTTAAAGCCCTTAAGCTATTTCTAGTTCACCCAAGTAATCTTCCTTTTCATCGACAATGGGTTGCTTCCATCTGCCCATGGCAAAGAGGATTAGCCCGACAACACAAATCAGAAAGTTGCTGCCCACCATGGCATACCACACCGACTTCTCTGCCAGGGGGGAAAAGTACTTTAAAAGAAGCACCAGGGGTATCCGCAGACCCCAGAGGCGGCCAGTGGAAACGATCATGGCCATTACAGTATGTCCTGCCCCCTGGAAACAGCCTATTATGGACTGGAACACC
>DAIOXA010000227.1:0-1963 GCA_036758185.1 Bacillota bacterium | reverse complement strand
TGCGTAATGAGGCGCAAGTAGTAGACACCCTGTTCTAGAACGACAGGATGATCAGAGAAAATCCCAACGATGGATGGGGCGGCAAAAAACATGGCAATGCCCCCCACCGACATCATGGCCACTGACATGGTAATACTTTCCTTAACAGCCTTGACAGCCCTATCTGTCTGCCCTGCGCCGAGGTTTTGGCCCACCACAGCTGCCAAGGCAGAGCCAAAACCCATGGCGGGCATGAGAATCAAAGAGTTGATCTGGTTGCCGATACCAAAGGCGGCGATAGTATTCTTCCCGAAACTGAGGACAAAGACGTTCATAATCATAAAGCCCAGCCCGGTGATGGACTGGCCAAATCCCGCTGGCAACCCCACCTTGACAATCTTGGAGAGTAATTTGCCAATAAAGCGCAGGTCCTTCCATTCTAGACGAAGGCCGTTGTCGGTAAAGAAGAGCAAGTACATACCGGCGATAGTGCTGAGGACCCGGGCCAGTACCGTTGCCCAAGCGGCGCCGGCTACACCCATGCCGAAGGTAAACATGAACAGCGGATCCAAGATAACATTGAGCAGTACCGAGACGCCCGCCAGTATCATGGGGGTCAAGGTGTCGCCTTGGCCCTGCTTTATAGATTGAAAGGCAAAAAAGACAAACATGGTGGGACCACCCATAAGAATGATGCTGAGATAAGTCCAACCGTATTCAAGGATGCTCTCTTCTGCACCCATGAGCACCAACAAATCTCGGCCAAAGAGGACGCCAATGACGGCTAGAGCCACAGAAAAAAGGACAGAAAAGCTGATCAACTGCCCAGCAACCTTTTTGGCCTCTCTTTCCTTGCCAAGACCGATAAATTGCGAAATGAGACTGGCGCCTGCTATATTCATGCCAATGCCAAAGGCCATGGCAGTATGGATAACCGGACCGACAAAATTAATTGCTGCAATGGCAGCATCGCTATCGGGCAAGAGACTGACCCAATACATGTCAGCTAAGCCATATAGAGTTTGAATAGCATTGGCCAAAATTACCGGTAGGGATAAGGTCAATAACACCCTACGGATATTACCATTGAGAATACTATCCCGCCTAGATGTCATCATCTATTGCCCTCCATTCATACGCTCCCATTGTAGCACAAGCCAGCAGAAAATACTTCTGTAATCGAAAAGAAATACTTGCGTTATGGCAATAAAAAAGCAGGCAGTTAACCCCGTGAAACCCGTTGTCAAGCTGCATAAGCCGGAAATTAAGAATAATCCGATTAAATTCGGAGATAATTGCAGTAGATTATTGAAAAGCAGGTGAACTCATGGATTTTTTTCGCTACCTTACCATCCTTGCCCTCCTGGCAGTCTTGGGTTTTGGCCTATATTGGGTTAAGGAATATCGGGACAAGGCCAGGCATCTCAATTCGGTTATTGCCAGCCTGACGGATTGCAATGGTGAAATGAAGCGGACCTTGCTCAACGGCCTTGTCACCCGATTCAGCAGAACCGATACCGACAACGATGAAATTTCTCTGGATTTTGAACGCTTTGTGGCCAAGCTCTGGCGCATGCACTACGGCGGCAAGACCTCGGTGACAAGAGCTAATGCAGATTTCGGCGTCGACATCGAATATCGTGAGGGAGAGAACCTGTACCTAGGCCAGGTCAAATGCTATAGTCCAGAGAACAAGGTAAACTTCGAACCCCTGGCCGTCATACATTCCCAGATGGTTAAACAAGGGGCCAAGGGGGGCTTTGTAGTAACCACCTCGGACTTCACCGCCAACGCAAAAAAATACGCCCAGGACTTAGGACTAGAGCTAGTCAATGGCCCCCAGCTCATCGAACTCTGGGCCTCAGCCCTCAAGACTGAGAAACAGAATAAGCGTCAGCCCCGACCCCAGCAAGCCTAGTGCGACACCTAGCGCCACGGGGACGGGTACGCTGGCGCACTACTCGAAGTTGCGCACATAGAAAAT
>DAIOXA010000226.1:1207-3495 GCA_036758185.1 Bacillota bacterium | reverse complement strand
AAATTTACCACTTCTATCTACCAGGGAGGGGCCCCGCTGGGGAGGCAGCACCGGCCTCAGGGCTGTTAGGGTCAGGTGAACCCCCACCCCTAGGCTGGGATTAGCCTTACTCAGCTCCACTGCCTCCTGCCAGGCCAGTCCCCCGGCCATCAAGGTGGCCGAGGTCAGCACTCCATCCCTATGGGCACGGATTACCGCCTGGTTAATTCCAGATGTCAGGCCAAAGTCATCGGCATTGATAATTAATCTTCTCATCAGGATAGCTTAATTTGGTCCCCGTGGGCCTCAATATAGTCATCGAGGATTTTCTCAGCCACTTCCAAGGAGGGCACCAGGGGATTGAGGTTGAGGGCGCGCAGGGCCTTGGCGTAACTTTGCTCCATGGCTGCCTCCACCGTGAGGTTTTCATAGGCCGAGACCAGCTGCATCAGGCCCAACATGTCTCGGTCGGGGCGCTCCACCGTCAGGGGACGCACCCCCCGCTTGTCGATGAGACAGGGTATTTCTACGCACGCTTCGTCGGGCATTCCCGGCACGGCGCCGTTGTTCAGGACATTGACGACGAATTCCGTGCCCTTGTCATTGTAGATGGAGCTGAGCATGCTCACCATCAGTTCTGAATGCCACTGTCCACCTCGACTCTTCCACAGGTGAGTATCTTGCCCTTGCGACACCTCAGCAAAGTGGGCCAACAGCTCCTTTTCTATCTCCTGGACCACCTCGCCCCGAGTCTTGCCTGCCTCCATTTGCTTGGCCAGGCACTCTCGCCCCAGGTAGTAGTACTGTAAGTAGGGTGAAGGGATAATCCCAAGTTTGTTAAAGATCCGCACCATCATACCGCTTTCTTCAATGGTCTTTTCATCATCGGTGGGGAGCATTGATATGATATCTGTTCCCTTGCCCATCTCCCTAAGTCTAGGCATGATGTCCTTGCCGTCGACAAAGACCCGACGGAACCAACCCATGTGGTTGAGTCCGACGTAATCCAACTGTACCTTGTCCCGGGGCAGCTCCAGCAGTGACGCGAGGAAATGCTGAATGCCAATGGGCACATCACAGATGCTGATGGCACTGATGTCGGTGTATTTAGCCAACATGGCTGCCACCATGCCCGAAGGGTTAGAGTAATTGATCAGCCAAGCCTCCGGGGCATGTTCTGCTATGTCCTGGGCAATAGAGTACATTTCCGGCAAGGTGCGTAGAGCCATGGCAAAGCCGCCGGGACCCACCGTCTCCTGGCCTATTGTCTTGTACTTCAGGGGGATTTTTTCATCCAGCACCCGCCCCGCCAGACCGCCGACGCGGATCAGGCAGAGGATAAAGGCACTGTCTTTTATAGCCTCGATCCTGTCGGTGGTGGTGCTGACCTTGACATCGGGTAGGGCTTCGGCAACTATTTTGCTTGTGATGGCCCCCACCGTCTCTAGCTTGGGAGCATCTATGTCCATCAGGCAGATTTCATTATAGGGGACTTCGGCTCTTACCTTAATAAGGCCTTCAATTAAACCGGGGGTATAGGCACTGCCACCGCCGATTACAGATATCTTCATGCATCTGGCCTCCTTACATTTTCTACTAACTAGTATTAGCCATCGCCGAAATATATCCTGCATTAAATCCGGATATTTTTGCTTGCGACAACGGGGCCACTGGCGAAATGCCGCAAAGGAATCTGCCAGGACAATGGCGAAAACTGTAAGTAACAACCGGGGAGGTTGCTGAGATTAGCGATGGCCGGCATCCTGTCGCAATAGGAGGTAAATTATGGATAAGTATTTTGGTCTGGCCAAGGAATTGCTGGACAGAGGTCTGGCTAACGAGATTGAATCCTATGATGGTAACAATACTTACGATACAGCAATTCAGTTCAGTGATGATCTGGAATTCTACATCGGTTCCGCTAAAGAACAAGGAGGCAGGGTTCTTGACATCGGCTGTGGAACAGGCCGGGTGATGCTGCCGATGCTGCAAGCTGGCATTGATGTGGTGGGAATGGACCTCTCCCCCCATATGCTGAAACTGGCTGCAGACAAATTGAACCGTGCCGGCTTTGCGCCATTGCTGCAACAAGGAGACATGAGGGATTTCCGCCTGGAAGAAGAGTTTCGACTCATCATCATCCCTTATTATGCAATGATCTACATTACCACTGATGAAGAGCGCCTCCGGGTGCTACATTGCTGCCACCGGCACCTAGCCCCTGGTGGGTTGCTGGCCTTTGACTTCGATGCTGGCAGCGACAAACCTGACCTGGTACAACGAGGAAATGAACGACTGCGCCGCCGGCT
>DAIOXA010000226.1:0-1197 GCA_036758185.1 Bacillota bacterium | reverse complement strand
CCTAGCTTGGCTTCCAAACCATAAGCTCAACTGGCGAGGTCATTGTGCAGACAACCCAGATGAATCAAGTGGATGAGCATCTACGGATAGTGAACATGATCACCTATCGAATGTGGGGAAATGAATCCCGCATCGATGTCAATGCCAGCGTCGAGGCCTCTATCCCCGCCTCAAGAATGGGAAAACCGCTACAGCAAGCAGGCTTTTCTGAATGGGGATTTTACCAAGACTATACGAAAACCGCCTATTCTGGTGGCGAAGAATGCGTTGCCATTGCAAAAAAAGCCTGATTAAGCTCCATCGGGGACGGCTTCCAAACGTCCCCGATGGAGCAGTTCTTAAGTCTACTCTACTTTACTTTAGTTGTTTTTCATGATAAAATCCCACCGAGGTGAGAAACATGGTTAAGAATGGCCTTATTACAGCCCAAGCCTTAGCCGATGTCCTAGACATCTCGGTGGAAACTGTATGGAACTACACTTTGACTGATACGATTCCCTTTGAAAAATTAGAAGGGCAGTACCACTATAACCTGAAAGAAGTCGTCACGGCCCTCACCGCCATCGGGGAAAGAGCCGGGGACTACATTTCTTGCACTAGGAAGTTCACATACCAGGACTACTTGGCGCTGCCTGAAGTGCAGGGATACCGCTATGAAATCCTAGCTGGAGAGCTGGTTAAGGAACTGGGACCAATGATAGTACATCAGAGGGTCTCTCGAGAACTAGAGTTTATGCTACTGGCATACTTTCGTCAGGTAGACCCCACAGGGGAGGTCTTTGATGCACCCCTTGATTTGACCTTGGGGGACTTTACCGTCGTCCAGCCAGACATCTTGTACATCTCGGGAGAGCAAAGGGACATTATCAAGGAAGCCCGAATCGACGGCGCCCCCCTGCTGGCGGTGGAAATCATCTCTGAATCCAGCCGTCAAAAAGATAGACTGCGCAAGCGCCAAATTTATCAGGAAGCGGGGATCCAGCATTATTGGTTGGTGGATCCCAACGAAAAGACCATGGAGTGCCTGGCTCTATGGGACGGAGAATATGTCCTGGCCGCCTCGGGGATAAATGATGCAACCCTTACCCACCCAAGCTTCCCTGGCCTCAGCATACCCCTGGCAGGAATCTGGCAGGGATACAGACAGCCTGCACCTTAAAGGTGTAGGCTGTTTCTGTTTGGAATACCCTTTAGGGG
>DAIOXA010000225.1:793-3503 GCA_036758185.1 Bacillota bacterium | reverse complement strand
AGGGGAAGAGATACTTAAATTAGTGGCTGTTGGCGGGGGATCCAGCTATACTCCCGAGTTGGTGGAAGGCTTGATAATGCGCCAGAAGGAGTACCCTGTGGGTGAACTGTGGTTGGTGGATATTCCCCAGGGGCACTGGAAATTAGAGACGGTGGCAGCTTTGGCTAGGCGCATGGTGGCTAGAGCCGATGTGGATATAAAGATTTATTCCAGCCAGGATCGATGCCTGGCTCTAGAAAATGCAGACTTTGTCATCTCACAATTTCGGGTGGGGCAAATCGAGGCCCGGATTCTAGATGAAACTATTCCCGCAAAATATGGCCTTCTGGGGCAAGAGACCAACGGTGCTGGCGGGATGATGAATGGGCTGCGCACCATTCCTGAGGTGTTCAAGCTCATCGAAGATTGTCAGCGTTTGTGTCCCAACGCTTGGCTCATTAACTTTACCAATCCCGCCGGGATGATTACCGAGGCGGTATTCCGTTATACCAACTGGAAACGGTTCATCGGCCTCTGCAACGTGCCCATCGGCATGGAGATGGCTTTGGCAAAAGTGCTGGATGTGGATAGAGAAAGATTGCGGATAGATTTTGCCGGCCTAAACCACATGGTCTTCGGCTTGGATGTATTTTTGGACGGCATTAGCATTGCCAATAAGGTTCTAGCCATGGTGGGACAGCAGTCGCCAGCCATGTCCATGAATAATATCGAGGATATTCCCTGGTCGCCGGCATTCTTACAGGGGTTGGGAGCAATACCCTGTCCCTACCATCGCTACTACTTCCAAAAGGACGAGATGCTGGAGCATGCCCTGGAGGATTATCGCCGAGGCGCCAGTCGGGGCCAGGTGGTCAAGGCCCTTGAAGAGGAACTCTTTAAAAGGTATTCCGATCCCCAACTGGATATAAAGCCGCTGGAACTTGAGCAGCGGGGGGGCGCCTATTACAGCGATGCTGCCTGCAACCTAATGGCCTCAATCTATACAGACAAGGGCGATATTCAACCGGTGAATACCATTAACAATGGGGCAATAGCAGACCTCCCCAATGATGTTGTGGTGGAGGTGTCCTCCGTCATAACCAAAGAGGGTCCCCGTCCCCTGGCCATGGGTAGTCTGCCCGAGGCCTGCCGAGGCCTAGTTCAGCAACTCAAAGCCAACGAACTTCTGGCATGTAAGGCAGCGGTGTCGGGGAGTTATGAGGAGGCCTTAGCGGCCATGGTCACCAATCCCCTGGTTCAGTCGGAAAAGCTCGGCGCCGCCGTGCTGGATGAATTGCTGCTGGCCCATTCCCAGTACTTGCCTCAGTTTAAGAAAGCTATTGAGGCCGTGAGGAAACGCCATGCGCTTAATAGTTAATGCCGATGACTTTGGCTATTCATGGGGGCAGAACTATGGCATCATCGATGCCTATCAAAAAGGCATTGTTCGCTCGACATCCCTGATGGTTGGTGGGATGGCAGCCTCCCATGCCCTGGAGCTGGCCCAGGGCAACCCTGGGTTGGGAGTTGGCCTTCACTTGGTGCTGGATTACGGCAGGCCGGTGTCCTCACCTCACCTTATTTCTTCTCTTGTGGACAGTGCCGGCGCCTTTTTGCGCCCGGTCTTTGAGGGTCCCTTGGATTTGAACATCTCAGAAGTAGAGCTGGAGTGGCGAGCCCAGATCCTCTGGGTCCAGGATAAGGGCATCCAACTTACCCACCTGGATAGCCACCACCACTTTCACCTGCATTCCCAGCTCTTTGCGGTGACCTGCCAACTAGCCAAAGAATTCGACCTGCCCATCCGCACCCTCCCTTTCCAATGGCCTGAGGGCGGGGTATTCGCCGATCTGTCAACCCTCAAAGTCCCTGATGTAAGTCTGGTGGATTTCTATGGTCCCGGCGTCGGCGAGGCCTTCTTTACAAATTTCTTTGCCTCCTACCCCCAATTCAGGGACAGCACTGTGGAGGTAATGTGCCATCCCGCCTACCTGGATGATTTTCTTCTGGGGGCTAGCAGTTATACCTTGCCTCGGGTCCGGGAACTGCAGGTGCTAAAAGCCCCCGCCGTGGCTAAATGGGCGGAAAAGAATGGCATAGAGCTTATCAATTACCGGGGCCTTTAGATTTAGCTCCCAGGGGTCTATCCAAGGAATCACAGTAATAAATATCACCGGAGGTGGTTTCCGGTGATTATTGGCATCATCATTCTCGCCCTGGCCATAATTCTTGTGGTCCTCAGTGCCTGGTTGCGCCTGGGCAATAAAAAAAGGCGCCAGAGGCTTTCCGCCGTGGAGCCCCAGGACAGCTTCTTATCCCTAGAGATTAAAAATGTCATCGCCAATGCCGGGGGGATTTATGTCAGCTTAAATTTGGCTGCTTCCTTCCTCAAATTGGACATAGGACAGCAGTTTGCCCTCCTGGGAGTGGAGTTTGACATCTTGGCGGCCATCGCCCTGGTGGTGGCCCTGCTCCAGCCTGTAATCTGGCCCAACAGCAACTAGCCTTTGATGCAGTGAATCCCCCGAGAGAGGGGGGTTTTTTTACCCCCTGGAATCCATTTCATCCATCTGATAATACTCCTCTTGGTGTTGCGAAGACATGGTAAATCCCTTATTATTAATCCGAGGGGGAGTAAAATTGGATAATCTTGCAGCACAACTTAACCCACAACAACTGGAAGCGGTCCGACACACTGACGGGCCGTTACTGATAATAGCCGGAGCCGGCA
>DAIOXA010000225.1:0-783 GCA_036758185.1 Bacillota bacterium | reverse complement strand
CCGGGTCCTCACCTACCGCATCGCCCACCTTCTGGAGACGGGTCGCGCCCGCCCTCCAGAAATTCTGGCCATTACCTTTACCAATAAAGCTGCTGGTGAAATGAAGGAGAGGGTGGAAAAACTGGTGGGCAGCACAGCTGGTATGTGGATTTCCACCTTCCACTCGGCCTGTGTGCGCATGCTGCGTAGGCACGGCGCCCTGGTGGACTGCCTCCCAGGGTTCTCCATCTACGATGATCAGGACCAATTGATGGTGGTGAAATCCTGCCTCCGGGAACTGGATATGGATGACAAGAAGTTCCACCCTCGGGCAGTGTTCTCTGCCATCAGCGGGGCCAAGAACCAACTCCAGGGGTCCGAAGTGTTCCGGGAGCAGGCGGGGGTGGAATACTTCCAGCGTCGGGTGGCCGAGGTATACAGGCTCTATGAACAAAAGCTCCGCAGCAGCAATGCCGTGGATTTCGATGACCTCCTGATCAGGGCAGTCCAGCTCTTGGCGGACAACCCACAAGTCCTGGCCTATTACCAGGACCGTTTTCGCTACATCCATGTCGATGAGTACCAGGATACCAACCATGTCCAGTACCGCCTCGTCACCCTATTGGCCCAGGCCCACCGCAACATCTGCGTCGTGGGGGACGATGACCAATCAATCTATCTATTCCGGGGTGCCGATGTCAGCAATATTCTGGACTTTGAACAGGACTACCCCGAGGCCAAGGTCGTAAAACTGGAACAAAACTACCGCTCCACCGGCAATATCCTAGGGGCCGCCAACTCCGT
>DAIOXA010000224.1:0-3510 GCA_036758185.1 Bacillota bacterium | reverse complement strand
CAAGAACAGCACCTCATGGGGTGCTGTTTCTCTATTGCAGGAATGCGCCTTCCCCGCGTCAGTGCGACAAACTGATACGTCCCCGGTGTCGCAGGTTGACATATTCTTTCAGTGTCGTATAATTCATGTATGAACTATCTAGGTGGAGGAGGTTTACTGATGCAAAAATCCCTTGCCCGGGAAGTATATTGGCTGCTGCGGAGTACTACCAGCCGCCTCAAGGGTGAGTTTCGCAAGAAGATAGAGGATTTCGGGATTACCTGGCCTCAATTTCATGCCCTATACCACATTGGCCAGGAGGGGATTCCTGCCAATGAGCTGGCCAGAGAACTTCAGTGCAATGCCAGTAACATGACGGGCATCATCGACAGAATGACAGAAAATGGCTGGGTTTACCGGGAACATTTTGCGGCAGACCGCCGGGTGTGGCTGGTGAAGGTGACGCCAGAGGGGGCCCTGCTACGGGAGAAAGTTTTTCCTCAACATAAGACCTATGTCGAGAGGCGAATTGGTGTCCTCAATGCTGAGGAGTTGGCTTTGTTACAACAGCTTTTGACCAAATTACGAGACGGGGTGTCCGAGGAGGAAGATTAGTGAAAGATTTAAAAACAATACTACCCTTTGCCAAGCCCTATAAGTTGTGGATTGTCCCAGCAACTCTGTTTATGCTCCTTGTCACTGCAGCAAGCTTAGCGGGGCCTTGGGTCATTCGCAGCTTGCTGCACACGGTAGAGCAAGGAGCGGAAGCTGGGGTAGACTTCGCACATATCAAATTCTTAGCTATTTTGGCGGTGGGAATCTATATTATTCGGGCTCTGGCTAAATTCGGCGCCGACTATATTTCCCACTGTGCCGCTTGGAATATGGTGCGGGATATCCGTCAAAGGATGTACAATTCCCTACAACGCCTATCCCTGAGATTCTATAGTGATAAACAGACAGGGGATCTGATGTCCCGGGTTATCAACGACACCCGCACCTTTGAAGTGCTATTGGCCCACGCCATTCCCACCATTGTCGTCAACGGTGTGATGGTAGTGGGAGTCTTTGCCTTCCTTTCTTACATGAATTTTACCCTGGCGCTGCTTACGCTGATTCCCGTACCCTTCTTGGCCTGGATGGTGTTAAAATTTAGCAAGATTTCTCGGCCATTATTCCGCAAGAATCAGGAGAAGGTGGGGGAACTCAATGCCATCCTCCAGGATAACTTCAGTGGCATCAAGGAAATAAAGGCCTTTACCCAAGAGGAGCACGAGAGCCTTCGGACTGGCCAGGCCCTGGAAGTCCAAACTCGGGCCATGCTTCGAGCTTTGAAGGTCTCTAACGCCTTTCACCCAGGAATTGAGTTTGTCGCCAGTTTGGGTACCGTCATTGTCATCTTTTTTGGTGGCAGGCTTGCTTTGGGCGGGTACTTGCCCCTCAATGACTTGATGACCTACTTTCTTTACTTGAATATCTTCTACCAGCCCATCATGGCCCTGGGACAGATCAATGAGGGGTTGCAGCAGGCCCTGGGCAGTGCCGAGCGAGTACTCTCAATTATCCATGCGGAATCGGAAATAAAGGAAGTCCCTGACGCCCAGGTATTGGAGCGGACTCGGGGGTCGTTGGCATTTCGCAATGTCAGCTTCAAATATGTAGACAATATCCCCGTCTTAAAGGACATTTCCTTTCAACTATCTCCCGGAGAAACCCTGGCCCTGGTGGGGGCTACGGGGGTGGGCAAGACCACCATTGCCAGCCTCATCCCCAGGTTTTATGATCCCGATGAAGGGGAAATCTTGGTGGATGGCCAGGATATTCGCCAGCTCACTCTCAACAGCCTACGCCGCCAGATCAGCCTGGTCTCCCAAGATGTCTTCCTCTTCAATGGCACCGTTAGGGATAACATCATCTATGGATTCCCCGATGCCAGTGAAGAAGAGATCATTGCCGCAGCCAAGGCTGCCAATGCCCACGCCTTTATTCTAGGTCTGGAAAATGGCTATGAGACCAAGATTGGCGAACGCGGTATCAAGCTCTCCGGCGGGCAAAAACAGCGCCTTTCCATTGCCAGAGCAATTCTCAAGGACGCCCCCATTTTAATTCTGGACGAAGCCACTTCTGCCGTGGATACCCAGACCGAGCGCCTTATTCAGGAAGCCCTAAACACCCTCAAGGAGAACAAGACGGCGGTGGTCATTGCCCACCGACTCTCCACCATCCAGGATGCCGACCAGATCCTCGTCCTCAAGGAAGGGGAAGTCTTAGAACGGGGCGCCCACGACGAACTGCTGGCCAAGGAAGGCCTTTATTACCAACTGTGCCAGGCCCAAAGTGCCATGCAATCCCTGGCAGGCTAACAGTCTACCTCCACTGTATCTACGGTGGAGGTCTTTTCTATCGATAGCACCAGACCAGTAGTGGTTCCGAGGATATATATGGAAATCGCTCAGGGAATATATTATACTACTATTTGGAGAGCGGAAACATATCATTATTGTGCTATTCTTTAGATAGGCCTTCTTGCCCTCCATGGTGAGTACTTGCCTATTGACAATGGGGGGAGAAAATGACACTCCCACTTCAACTTAGGGCAGCCAAAGAATATTAAGAAGTGAGGAGGAATAGGATGCCTGGTAAGACTATACTGGTTGTGGAAGATGAAGGCATAGAGGCCCTGGATATACAACAGAGGCTTACCAGCATGGGCTACCATGTCCCGGAAATCACCCTTACCGGAGAAGAAGCGGTGGCCAGGGCAGCGGAAATTAAGCCGGATTTGGTAATCATGGACATAATGCTCCGGGGAGACTTGGACGGCATTGCCGCCGCCCAGAGGATTCGGGATACTCTGGATATCCCCATTATCTACCTGACGTCCTATGCCGATGAAGCTACGCTGCAGCGCGCCAAGATCACCGAACCCTATGGGTACATCGCCAAGCCCTTTAAGCAAAGGGAATTGCACATAACCATTGATGCGGTCCTATACAAACATCGCTTGGAGAAAAAGCTAATACAAAGCGAGCGCTGGCTGTACACCAGCCTGCGCAGTATTGGGGACGCAGTCATCGCCACAGATAACCATAGCCGGGTTACCTTTATGAACCCCATTGCCGAAGAACTAACTGGTTGGAAGTTGGCGGAAGCTGCCCAGCAGGAATTAGATACCGTCTTTGTGATCATAAGCAAGGATAGCCGCAAGACTATGCCCAATCCGGTGAAAAAAGTGCTGGAGACTGGCATGATTATGGGGTTGTCCAATCATAACATCCTAATTGCCAAGGACGGCGCCGAGGTCCCCATTAATGACAGCGCCGCGCCAGTCCAAGACGAGAAGGGCAATATCCTTGGGGCCATCTTGGTTTTCCGGGACATCACCCAGCGGGAAAGGGTCCAAGAAGAACTGCACAAGGCCTATGCACAGCTGGAGGAACGAATTGCCGAGCGCACTGCGGACTTGGTGGGCGCCAACCAACAGCTGACCGAAGAGATAAAGCGGCGCAACCTGGTTGAAGTCCAGCTACA
>DAIOXA010000223.1:0-3520 GCA_036758185.1 Bacillota bacterium | reverse complement strand
ACCTGGCCTACGATATGAACTGCTGTGTCATCATCGTCACCCATGACCCCGCCGTCGCCACCCATGCCGATGTGGTGTTGCGGATGCAGGACGGCGAGGTTGTCCAGGAGGAAAAGGTTTCGTAGAAAATATGGCGATGAATCCCCGGTTGGAACGAAGAATAAAGGCCCACCCTGCAATTGCAGGGTGGGCCACACTAAGGGAGGAATAAAATGCCATATAAACAGAGTTGGTTACAAATAGTTCGCACTCCAATTAAATCTATTTTCTTCTTGTCATTGCTTACCATCCTTACTATATTTTTAACTATAGGTCTAAGCGTTTTTTTTAGTGCAACCAAAAGTGTGACATCTGCCCATGGGGCTTTTAGTACAATTGGAATTATTGAATATAAGGATCCTTTAACAGGTGATGCCTGCCATTGGCGCGGCAATTATGACTTCTCTCCTATTCTAAATTCCAATCATACTGAATCATATGACCAAAGGATTGCGTTGGCAGGATTTTCTGAGCAGCTAATTATTAGCGATGATGTTCATTCGGAAAAAAGTGGGTCAGATTACTCCGTAATAGAGTTTATACCAGTGAAAATAATCGGTGGCGATAGTGCTGAGTGTAGAATTGAAAAAATCTTATATTCTGGTTCTACCTACTTCGAAGAAGGCATGATTATTCCAATCAAGATCAACTTGGATGAAGAGTTTAGCTGGGACTTAGGAGCAAGATATGTTACTTCCCTTTTCGGTCATGCCCAAGTGGCTCCTTATCGTATCGAAGGCCATTTACAAGATCTCGGTCTGAAACAGGAAAGCTTCGAACCAATTATGCAGATTCATCATGAAGACTACTTAAATCATGGGAATGGACTGCTATGGGGCCACCTGATTCAAAAATACAAGAACTCGTTGCACACGGCAACTGTATATGCGACGAATAATCTTGAGACGATGCTTATCTTCCACCAAAAGAAGGCATTGGTTGTCAGTGGCAGCCATTTTTCTGCTCAGGATTATCATGAGGGGCACCCAGTATGCATTATTAGTACAAAACTAGCAAAATCCAGTGGACTGGAATTAGGAGACAAAATTTTCTTGAGCTTTTCTGAAACATCATTACCACTCCGTTTCCTCAATTCAATCTTCTATGTAGATTCCTTTAATCACTTGGACATTATCGAAAAAGGTACCTTTGAAATCATAGGCTTATACCAGGTGGTCGAGAATTTAGGGCAGGGCTATGGATTGTCAGATGATTCAATATTCGTCCCTCAAAAATCTGTATCCTTTTGGCCTAATAAATACATAACGATGAACAACCTTGTCTCCTTCCGCCTTACCAACGGCACGGTGGAAGCATTCTTAGAGGAAATGGAGCAGCATGATTTACCAGGGCTGAATTTTACCTTCTATGACCAGGGGTATAGTAAAGTCAGCGCAACCCTAGCCAACATGAGGAAGACAGCCCTGCTGCTGATAGGTATTTGCGCCGTCGCAGGTCTTGGGGTAATAATGTTGTTTTCGCTACTATTCGTAGGCAGGCAGAGGCATAGCATTGCCATCATGTACTCCCTGGGGACAAGCCGTGGCAAGGCCTTGGCCTTCCTCCTGACAACCGTCCTCATTATTGCTGGTCTCGCAGTGAGTATTGGGGGAATTACAGGGCATGTACTGGCAGACAAGGTCCTGGAGGATATCTATGCCTGGAACTCAGAAGAAATTGCCTTGAGCGCAGCTTTCAGTGAAGTATATGGCGATGACAATGAGATGGACTTCCAGATCATCACCCCAGACAAGCCTGTTGCCCCCTTGACCGCAGCAGGAACAGTACTGGTGGTTACCTTTGTCCTCAGTGGTATCCTTACTGCCAAGATCCTCAGGGCGGAGCCCATGCAGGTGCTGACACAAAAGGAGGACTGATGATGTGTTCGCTGTGAAAGCGGCTTTACGACCTCTTATCCGGCGTAAATTTAGAAGTTTAGCAGTGCTTGTAGTATCAATAGTATTAGTGCTGTTTCTAAACATATATGCCAACGCCATCAACCAACAGCGTCAGAACCTGGATGAACTATATGCTAATATCGAGGTTACTGCATATATCGTTGATCTCAATGGCAATGCTGAGGGGTTAGAGATAAATGAAAAAGTTATTATTAGCCCGTTGGAGAACTCAGGTTTTATTCGGGAGGGGGTTTACACCCAAAAAATCGTGGGGGTTATTGGTCCTTGGCAGGACGAAGATATCTACGAGATTGCGTACGATACTCGAAACACTTCTATATTATTGGGGAGTAATGATGTTTCAGTTCTGCCGCAACAGCCCGAATTCATGGATGGATATGATGAAACGCTGTTTGAAATGGAGGAAATGGTCTGCATCGTAGGGGAAGATTTCATTGCCGACCACAATCTATCTTTAGGTGATGAATTACAGTTCACTGCAAGGGACATAAAAAGATATCCCATACAGTCAGCAAGCGATTTTAGCCTCGCCACTGTTTCACTAAAGATTGTCGGCGTATATAGGTCTCCTGTACGTCCAAGCTTAATATATTGCCCCTTGGCAGTCGCCAGTGATATCAATAGCGGCTTCGGCAAACCCCCTATTATGAATAGTGCCAGCTTTATATTGCAAAATACCAAGGACCTAAACCGGTTTCGGGAATTGCTGATGGATATGAACTTTGTCAATCAGCAGGCTGCCCCAGGTAGTAGCTCCCAGGGGTTTAGTTTTATTATCAACGACAGAGTGCTCAAAAGTGCCACCGCCAGCGTGGAGAATTATATTAGTTTTACCAACGCTCTATACCCTGTAATCTACCTGCTCTGCGCCGGTATTGGTTTTATTGTTTCGTATCTTTTAATCCGGACCAGGAAGCCTGAGTTTGCCATAATGCGTTCTCTGGGGGCTAGCAGAGCCGCAAGCTTCTTCACCTTCCATATTGAACAGGGATTACTATGTCTGCTGGGGGCAGCGCTGGGCTTAGTTAGCTCAACACTATTTACTGGGCAGTATTCTCTCGAAAGTGGTTTTGGCTATGTAAGCTTTTACCTGGTGGGTTCGGGAGTGGCAATAATGGCGATGAACCGGGTGAATGTTATAGAAATATTAACGGCAAGGGAGTAGTGAAGAGATGAGTATTCTGACCTTGGACAATGTCTCCTATGTTTACAAGAACCGCTACCAGACGGTACAGGCAGTAAAGGATGTCTCCTTTTCCTTTGAGCAAGGCAAGGTCTATGCCGTCATGGGCAAGAGCGGCAGCGGCAAGACCACCATGCTGTCACTGTTGGCGGGGCTGGACCTGCCCTCCGAGGGCCAGGTCATCTTTGCTGACACCGCCACCAACGACATGAATAGGGATAAGTACCGGCGGGAGGATGTGTCGGTAATTTACCAGGCCTACAACCTCTTTCCCCTGCTGACGGCCTTGGAAAATGTCATGTATCCCTTGGAACTAAAGGGGATGAAGGCCAAGGAGGCCAAGGTGCTGGCAGCGGAGATGATCAAGAGTGTCGGCCTG
>DAIOXA010000222.1:0-3524 GCA_036758185.1 Bacillota bacterium | reverse complement strand
GCGGTGGAAGACAGCTGTGTTCTCGTAGAACTTGATAAGTTGGGTCTATAAGCAAGGGGGAGGAAGACCGTGGACTTGCGGCAAGGAACCCTATGGATGGCCCCCATGGCGGGGGTAACGGATCGCCCCTTCCGGCACTTGGTTCGAGAGCAGGGCTGCAATCTGACCTTCACCGAAATGATCAGCAGCAAGGCAATCCAGTTTGAGAACCGCCAGACTTGGAAGATGCTGGACCTGGAAACTCAGCCCACCGGCGTACAGCTCTTTGGCGCTGATCCCCAAGTAATGGCCGCCGCAGCCCAGGTGGCCCAGGCCCAGGGAGCCGCCCTCATCGACATCAATATGGGCTGTCCGGTCCCAAAAGTTGTGGCCATTGGAGAAGGAGCAGCCCTTATGCGCACTCCCGCCCTGGCCTATTCCATTGTCAAGGCCATCGTCGCTGCTGTTTCCATCCCCGTGACGGTAAAAATCCGCGCCGGTTGGGACCGGCAATCCGTAAATGCAGTAGAGTTTGCCCAGGGGCTAGCCCAGGCAGGCGCCCGGGTTATCATTGTCCATGGGCGAACTCGGGAGCAGATGTACAGTGGGTTCGCCGACTGGGATATTATCGGCCAAGTAGTGCGGGCAGTGTCTGTTCCCGTCATGGGAAATGGTGATATTTGGTCAGGCCCCGATGCCCGTGCAATGTTGGAGCAAACGAGTTGCCGAGGGGTAATGTTGGCCCGAGGCGTGTTGGGTAATCCCTGGTTGTTCGCCGAAGTTGCCGCTACCCTTTCGGGCAAGACTTATCAACAGCCAAGTATTAGAGAGCGCATAGAGTTAGCCCTTCGTCATTTACGCATGGAGCTGGAATATCGGGAAGAAAGAACGGCAGTCCTCTTCATGCGCAAACACCTAGCCTGGTATCTCAAGGGCATGTCCGGAACCGCCCCCCTAAAGAGGCAAATATTTACCCTGACTTCACCCCGGCAAATAGAAGAATCCCTTATCAATTTTGTTCGGTCGGCAGAGTAACTGCAAAAACGGTTGCTCTGTTGTTTGTTTATATAAAAAGGAGTATACTAAACTGTAAACATTTTTGTGCACAAGGGGTGAGGAAGTGGAAATGCATCGCATCGGCGATAAAATCATCAGCCGTCAGCAGATAGACCGCTGGATAACTCGGGTCATTGAATTGCGGGGATTGGGTCACTCGCAGCAAGAAGTTGCGCAGAAATTAAAAATCGATCGGACCTTTATTTCGCGCTTAGAAAGCTTAGGGGAGTTGCGCAAGGGAAAGGGAGTTGCAGTAATTGGCTTTCCCGTAGCTAACGGGCCAGAGTTGGAAGCTCTCTGTAGGCAGTATGGCGTTGATTGGCAGCTCTTTCTCAGCGAGCAAGAGCGGCTGGACTTTGTCAGGAGAAAATCCGGACTGGACTTATTTAATCAGGTGATGGAAATATTAGCTTTAATACGCAATTACGATACCGTCATTGTCATGGGCTCTAACAAGCGGGTACAAGGGGTTGAGGCCTTGCTGGATCGAGCCGTAATCCCCATAGAATTGGGTCAGTCCCCCCTAACAGCAGATGTGGTGGTCGACCTCAAAGGCTTTGAAGACGTACTAAAGACCTTATTCCACAAGGAGGCTAAAGGATGAAACGAGTTGTAAGTATTAGCTTAGGATCCAGTCGCAGAAACCACAAAGCCGAAGTGGAATTTCAGGGGAGCAAGTTTTCTGTGGAGCGCATCGGCACCAATGGAGATATGGCTGCCATGATTGCAATGATTCGGGAACTAGATGGCAAGGTCGAAGCCTTCGGCCTGGGGGGAATTGATCTGCAAATTGGAACCCCTATCCATCGTTACACCTTTCGGGATGGCAAAAAAATAGTCGCTGCCGCTAAAAAGACCCCCATTGTAGATGGTAGCGGCCTTAAAGACACCCTGGAGCGGATGGCAATAGATTATTTAGCAAACCAATTGGGCTGGGATTTTCATGGCAAACTGGCCCTTTTGACCAGTGCCATGGATCGCTGGGGCATGGCCGAGGCCCTGGTCCAAACTGGTTGCTCTTTACAGATCGGGGATCTAATCTTTGCCTTGGGTCTGCCCATTCCTTTAAACAAATTATCTACCTTAGACAAGGTTGCCAGGGTTTTGGGGCCGGTGGCAGTTCGGCTACCCTTTAAAGTGCTGTACCCCACAGGACAAACCCAAGATTCCAGCGACGGCAAATTTGGGCGCTACTTCGCAGGTAAAGACATTATCGCCGGAGACTTCAACTATATTTATAAGCACATGCCCATGGACATGGAGGGGCAAATTGTAATAACCAATACAGTTACACCCAGTGACGTAGTCGAGTTGCGACGGCGTGGAGTAAGGACCCTAGTCACAACGACACCGGTCCTCAATGGTCGTTCCTTTGGTACCAATGCCATGGAGGCGTTATTAGTAGCCTATGCCCAGGCTGGCGCAGCCTTGAGTAGGGAAGAATACTGCCGCCTCTTGCAGGAGCTGGACTTTATTCCCAGGGTCGAGCATTTGCAGGAACAAGAGGGATTGGTTTGAGAGCAAATCTCTCCGCTGCTGGTAGGTTAGATTTGACAAATGCGGCGTAGCAGTTTATAATTGTGAAAAGTTTTCCGCGCCTCTTTGAAAGCCCTATGGTATATATTGCCGCTGCCTTATTGAATAAAGCAGCGGCAATTTACATATGATTTTCTAACAGGTGGCAAAAAGAGATAACCAAAGGAGAGAGTGGCATGAATAGCATGGAAGTTATTCTTACCCCCGACGGATATAAGCGCTTAGAAGAAGAACTAGAGCAACTGCGAACCGTCAGGCGCAAGGAGATAGCTGAAAGGATTAAGGCCGCTATTGCATTTGGCGATATCAGCGAGAACTCAGAATATGATGATGCGAAACAGGAACAAGCCCGCGTGGAAGGCAGTATTTTTAATATAGAAAAAAAGTTACGCAATGCCAGGGTATTAGAAGAAGGGGAAATCTCCACCGAGAAAGTTGGGATAGGTTCTGTAGTCCTGCTCAAGGACTTGGAGTACGATGTGGAGCTAGAGTACACTGTTGTGTCCAGCGCCGAGGCCAATCCCAACGAAAACAAAATTTCCAATCAATCTCCTGTGGGTAGGGCGATTATTGGGCAACCAGTTGGTAGCGTTGTTGAGGTTACAGTGCCCGCCGGCATTCTTAAATACGAAATTCTAGCGATTCGCATATAATTCTGGCCCGGCACAAACTGCCGGGCCTATTGATGCTGAAAATTATTTCTCAAAAAAACCAAAAGACACAAAATGTATTTGACTTAAGTCGCCGTTTAGGCTAGACTATTTTCTGTGCCCAACATTGGGTGCCCGGTTGACAAATAGCTTTTTGTCACGCCAAACCTGGTTGACACATTCGCTGGGATGTGTTATCATTACTTTCGCCGTCCCTGACGGCAATTGTTCGGTGACGGGCAATAATGGTCACCGGGGTTCTTTGAAAACTGAACAGTGTTTAGAAGAGCGGGTCGGTTGTCT
>DAIOXA010000221.1:2507-3535 GCA_036758185.1 Bacillota bacterium | reverse complement strand
CATTACTACCACCTGTATCAACTGCAGTACAAGGATCAAGAGCTCACTGCCATCAGCTAGAGCTAGACCTGCGGAAATACCGCAGGTTTATTTGTTATATTGCCGTCGGCGCGAGAATAGATTAGCAATATCCTCGCTAGAATTCGAAAAAGGGGGCGCCAAGATGAAGAAAATTGCCTTTATCTATAATTCCGTGCCCGATGACAATCGCAAGGGGCTACTGGTGGAATGTGCCGCGTCCACGACTGTGGTGGCCATTGAGCATGCTCTAATTCAGGGTGGCAATGAAATTATCCCCATCAACCTCCGGTCGCCGGGGCAATTGGCTAAAGTGTTCGCCGAAGGGGGAAAACCGGACTATGCCTTGGTTATCGCCGAAGGTTTCTTGGACCAACCCAGCACGCTATTCAATGGCAGCGGCGCTGCCCTGGTCCGGCAAACCCTGACAGAGCTGGGAGTTCCCTTTTCCCATTCCTCGGTGGTAGCTATGGAACTCTGCCGCCATAAGGAACAGACCTATCGCATTCTCCAGGAGCAAGGCATAAGCTGTCCCTGGCATGTATTTCTGACGGAAAGTGATGTTCCAAACATTCCCCAATGGTGGTTTCCCTTATTTGTCAAACCCTCTGGTGGTGGAAACAGTATCGGCATTGATGAGGGTTCCTTGGTCTATAGTCCCAGGCAATTGGCACGACGTATCGAAGCTGTAACCAGGATGCTGGGCCCTGTTGGTTTTGTGGCAGAGCAGTACTTACCGGGCAGCGAATATACAGTTGGTGTGCTGGGTGGGGAAGCTCCGGTGGTCCTGCCCGCCGTTGCCTTTGGCGCCAAGGTTCGTTCCCTCAGCGCCAAGAGAAGGGAGGGCAAGGGGAAGGCGCAGATAATTCTTCCCCAAGAACCCCTGTACTTCCAAATGCAGGATATGGCCCTCAAGACCTTTTTTGCCCTGGGCTGCGCCGATGTAATCCGCATAGACATCAAGGCAGATTCAACAGGAAGACTCTATATAATTGATGTCAACGGCACTC
>DAIOXA010000221.1:989-2483 GCA_036758185.1 Bacillota bacterium | reverse complement strand
TGGCGCCAGCTGCCTCCCTTTCCCAAATGGCTGCGGCCGCTGGTCTGGAGTATGGGGAATTTGTCAATTTGCTGCTGTTCTATGGCTTGCAGCGAACTGGGCAGTCTCCCCCCATCTGGGAACAAGTGGCGGCGGCGGAGGCAAAGCTCAATGCATTGCGTGCCCAACAGCCTGGGGTAGCCTGAAAGAGATAGACGGGGACAGACTTTATCCTGGCATTTACCAGTGAAGATGTCTGTCCCCTTTGCATATTCCCCTGGGTACATGAATACTTAGTACCAAAAAAGTGCAGACGGAGGTTGGCGATGAATTTATTGGCAGCCGTCCCAGGCAAGAGATACTTGGTTGTCAGAATCAAGGACGAAGATGTGCGCCGCCAGGCAGATTGCCTGGGAATGGGGGAAGGAGAGGAAGTGTATTGCATAGCCAGACGAGGCAAAGGTCCGGTAATCCTGGGCCGTGCCGGGCAAATGGTGGCGGTGGGTGCAGAGACTGCTCGAGGCATCCAAATATCCACTGTGCGCTCCTCCACAAAATAGTTCTGGCCGGCAATCCCAATGTGGGTAAATCTGTGGTCTTTAGCCACCTGACCAAGAGATATGTCGAGGTATCCAATTATCCCGGGACCACGGTGGAAGTTAGCCGGGGCAAGTGGCAGGGACACACCGTTGCCGACACCCCCGGTGTTTATGGGCTGACGGGGGCCAATGATGAAGAGCGTCTAGCCCAAGAAATCATCGCCCAGGCTCAGATTATTGTCAATGTAGTGGATGCCACGCGGCTGCATCGGGACCTCTATTTGACGCTGCAGTTGCTGGACCGGGGAATACCTATGCTAATTGTCGTCAATATGATGGATGAGGCCAGAAAAGCGGGACCTGTTCCAGACCTTGCCGCCCTGGAGGCCGAACTGGGGGTACCGGTGCTGCCGGCGACGGCGGTGCGGGGAGAGGGAATGGCAGAACTGGCCCAGGCCTTAAGCCAACTCTGTTGCCAGCAACCCATGGCCCGGGAGAAGGGGATAGCCCGTAAAGCCCAAGATCTTCGGGCCGAAGCCAACCGAATTTACGCAGGTATAGGCAGAATCGGCGAGAACAAAGTCGAGCTTTTCCCCTTGGATAGGTGGCTGACCCGACCGTGGTCGGGAACGCTGACGGGAATCATGGTCATGGCCGCAATTTGGTGGGTGCTGGGGGGGCTGGTGGCCGACGAGGTGGTGGACTTTACCGAGGGAGGCTTGATGAACCGATGGTTAATCCCGCCCTTGGTCCGGGGGATGCAGGTGTTGCTGCCTGGTCAAGGACTGCTGACCCAGGTCCTGGTGGGAGAATTTGGCGTGCTGACCATGTCCCTGGCCTATTGCTTCGGATTGCTCCTGCCCCTGGTCTTCAGCTTTTACCTGCTGCTGGCGGTGCTGGAGGACTCGGGTTACATGCCCAGGTTGGCGGTACTGCTGGACAACACCTTCCGTCCTCTGGGGCTCAATGGCAAGGC
>DAIOXA010000221.1:0-945 GCA_036758185.1 Bacillota bacterium | reverse complement strand
TTTGCTGGGGCTTGCTATTCCCTGCTCGGCTCAGACTGGCATCACCGCCATGATGCTGGCGCCCATGGGCTTAGGGTGGTTGGCTCTGTACGCAGCAGTGCTCCTGGGCGTCTTTATGATGGGTGGCATTCTCCTGAACAGAACCATGCCCGGTGAGGCCACCGGCTTATTTCTTGAGCTGCCCCGGCTGCGCCTGCCCCGACCGAACAATGTCCTGCGCAAATCATGGGCAAAATCCCGGGCCTTCCTCAAGGATGCCCTGCCCCTCTTTGCCCTGGGGGCTGTGCTGGTGACAGTGCTGGACTATTTTCGTATCCTCACCCTGCTGGAACAGGCCCTGGCCCCTCTGACCAGCGGCTGGCTAAAGCTACCTCCCCAAGTGGTGGGTTCTTTTATCATGGGGATGATCCGCCGGGATTTTGGCGTCGCCGGCCTTCATGCCTTAGGACTAGCCGGGCCCCAGCTCTTCGTGGCCCTCATGACCATGACGCTATTTGTTCCCTGCATCGCTACAGTGTTAGTGACCATAAAGGAACAGGGTTGGCCTGTAGCCTTGGCGATCTGGCTGAGTTCCATCCTCACTGCCTTGGCAGTGGGGGGAATCCTTGCCCGGCTACTGTAGCCGCGACAGCGGGGACGTTTCTCACTGTCGCACCAGCAATGAATGAAAGGCAACTGCGACAGTGAGAAACGTCCCCGTTGTCGCACGCCAGGCTGGGCGTACTTTTTTATCCCTAAGAGGGGTACTAAGAGATCAATTATGTTAACAAATATATTACAAACAGGAATGTCAACGGGAAATGGCGAAGGGGTCTGAAATTAATGGTGAAGGGCCAGTTTATAATATTTTCCCGTTATTTCTACTTGGGTTGTAGATGTCTCTGTAGGAGGGACTAGCATGAGGAAAGCAGTGCAAAGGATTAGGAATATCTGTATGCAGTCTTC
>DAIOXA010000220.1:0-3568 GCA_036758185.1 Bacillota bacterium | reverse complement strand
GAGATGCGTAATACCGTGGAGGAGAAAAAGCGACAACTTCCTTGACAACCACCGGGGGGAAATGGGACATAAATGGGACGCGATTGTCAGAATAGACTGTTTCTGAATTTAATGCTAAACTATGAACCCCTGAGGCTCTAAGGCTAATGAATGGTGCCGGAGGCCGGACTCGAACCGGCACACCCAGAGGGCGCTTGATTTTGAGTCAAGTGCGTCTGCCAATTCCGCCACTCCGGCACAACATGTATTTTAGCACAGCGACACCGAGTTTGCAATACGCTGCCCTTGGCGAGGTGTGCATTTACTTTGGTCAGGAATGTTACGTTACTTACCTATTGAGTTAATTACTCCATCAAGATAACTCTCGCCAACTACTTCAATCTGTATTGAGCCATCTACAGGACTGACCATAAAGTACACTTCAGTGCCTTTCAATTTTCCTGTAAATAAATAGCAATTAGCAACGCTATTGCTTGTTGGCAGTTCAGAGGCAAAGGTCACATCAAAAGGAGATTTTGATAGATCTACAAGGCCATTATCCACAGCGATTCTTTTCGCCTCTGGATAAGATACTGGCGAAAGACTTACTACAAAAATCACAATGCTAACAATTATTATCAGCGCTCCAAAGGGCAATAGGAATCTTTCCTGGGCTACTTTCTTGCTAAACAAGTCCAAAATACTTGAGGTTAGCAAGAGAAACAACAACAGGAATGGAATTGTGGACGCGAGACCTTTATACATTAAAATATAGATTGTGCCAAGTATTAACAAGCATATGAGGGTCAGAATAGCACATATAAGAATACATTTTTTGTTTTTTAGCATGTCCATACCTCCATGAATCACCTTATGCTTAGTATAATTCTTGATATGTTTCTTATTTCCTCCCCCTTGATTAGCCAAGGATTAATTGCGCCAGCGAGGTTGTCCCCGCTGGCGCTCAACATTTCTTTTTTAGCGTCCGCGCTCAACATAGAAGTGGACGGCGTCCCGCAAAAATATGGCAACCCCCGGCTGGTCCTTGTCATAGTACTTGGTAAACCTTTCATCATCAACATACATCTGGGCCAGGACTGCGTGGGCCTCCTTGTCATACTCCTGCCAGAAGTAGCACAGCCACTGCCGATGCAGATCTGCAGCCTTCTGCGCCAGCTCTCCCCCGGGGTCGCCAGTGCGGATAGCTTTTATTAAAGTTTCCATGAGTTGGCTGTTCCATCCCCCGGCACTTACTGCCTGATAATTGGGCGAAAGCTGACCGGACTAATCCTGGAAACGCAACAGGATCGTTGGGACGCCCCCGCAATTCACTCTATTCCAGGGGGTTGACCACCGATAGACTGGCCTTTTCCAGATCCAGGTTGTGCAGGAACGCCTCCACATCCGGCTTGCCCAGTTTGCGCATTTCCTCGTATCTGGCCAAATATTCGCTACCCTGAAGCCAATCGGTAGCGTAGGCCATCACCGTAGCCTCCAATCCGTTGAGATCCATGATGAAGAGACCCATTAGCTTGTGCAGATTAATTTCCAAGACCTGCTGACTGATGCCACACGCTTGCAGCCGACTCAATTCCGTCAAGAGCTCTTGGGCTAGGTGCTGGGGATTGTCTGATTCACCGCCGAAGATAAAATGGCTGTACCAAGGCGTGCAGGTGTACTCCACACCAAAGGTGTTGTCGATGATGCCGTCATCATACAGGCGGTTGTAGAAGGAAGAGTTCTTGCCGATGAATATCTCTAGGAGCAGGCTGGCCACGGTTTCCTTATGGGAAGCTTCCTGCCAATCCCGGGCCACCTTTTCCTTTAGCCCCAGGCAGAGCATGGGCCGAGACACCTCCATGCCTACGGTATGGGCCGGGCTGTTGATTGCGTCGTCCTGGTAGGGGATTGCAAACTGGATTGAGGGCAATGCAGGAAACTTTTTCTTGCCCTGATTCCCGGCAACATAAGAATACAGCTCCTTGACATCTATGTCCCCGGAAACGACCAATACCATGCACCCGGGATTGTAGAAAAGCTCATGGCACCGTGTAAGCAGAGCATAGTCTATCTCCTCCAGGTCCTCCACCCGGCCAGCGATATCTTCTGCCACGGGGTGGTTTTCGTACATACCCCGCATGGCGCCCAAGTACACCGCCCAATTGGGCTGGTCGTTGTACATCTTGATTTCCTGGGCAATTATTCTCCGCTCAGAGACCACACCCTGAGGGGTAAAGGCAGGTTGCTGGACAAAATCCAGCAACAGTTCCAGGCAGTCATAGAAGTTTTCCGCCGTGGAAAAGAGGTAGGCCGTCATGGTGTGGGTGGTGTAGGCATTGACGCTGGCCCCCAAGGAGGCGAAGCGGTTCTCGATGCTGGTCTTGGGATTTTCAAAGAGCTTGTGCTCTAAGAAGTGGGCAATCCCTGCGGGGGTGGAAAATTCTTTGCCATCTACAGTGGCCTTTCGGTGAATGGCCCCGTACGGCGTGGCAAGCACGGCAAACTTGCGCTTAAATCCCGGCTTGGGAATATAGATACAGTCCAAGCCATTGGCCAACTTGCCGTGGAACACTTTTTCTCCCAGGCCACCGTAATTGGTGCAAATGTACTCCATCTTATTCACCTCCGTTGGACAGGAAATAGGTGGTCTGGGGGTGCATTTTTCTGGCAACCTGGGCCACTTCCTTCAAACCCAAGGCATCTATTTCGTCAATGAGGCCGGGGATGCTCCACTGTTTTCCGGAGATCCTCCCATCCACCGCCAGGGCCACCTGCTCGCCCAAGTCGTCATACATCTGCAGCAAGCCGGTCTTGATGCTGGAGCGAGTCCACTCCAACTCCTGGCCAGTGATCTTGCCCTGACGCATGTCCTCCAACTGCTGGGCCACCACGTCGGTGGTCTCCTTAAAGGAACCGGCATCGATCCCGGCACTAATAAACTGCAGGCCCATAATGCTGTCCAGGCTGGATCCGATATAGTAGGCCAGACTGCGCTTTTCCCGGACATTCTGAAACAACTTGGCGTGGGGATACCCCCCCAGAATGCCGTTATACAAAATCAAGGCAGGATACAGCTCACTGCTCTGGGTTACATCACTGGCCAGGGCCATAACCAACTTACCCTGGTTGATGTCCATCCTCTCGTGGACGACATTATGATCCCGCAACTCCAGAGGTCTTATTTTCCCCAGGTCCCCCCCTTGCCGGCGGGGCCAGAGCAGTCGGCTGCTGATGGCATCCACCACCCGGTTGTGGTCATACCTGCCGCAAACATAGATATCCACTGCCGCAGACCCCAAGAGATGTTGGTACTGTTGCCACAATCCGTCTACATCCACCGCCTCCACCTGTTTGAGGGCGCCATACTTGTTCTGGCTATATCCCCGCTCAGGGCAGAGGTGCTGGAGGCAACGATGAAAGGCAAAGCGGCCCTTATCATTGAGAAGGGACTTTATTCGGGATTGGATGTTGCGCTTTTCCCCATCCACATAGCGCTGGGCGAACTTGCCCTGTTCAGTGTGGGGATAGAGCAGCACTTCCCTGAAGATGTCCAGGGTCTCCTCCAACAGAGATGTCTAGCCCGGTATGT
>DAIOXA010000219.1:566-3577 GCA_036758185.1 Bacillota bacterium | reverse complement strand
CCCCCGACCCACGGATTAGAAGTCCGTTGCTCTGTCCCCTGAGCTACAGGCGTACATTTGCCAGTTAGCCACGGACAACAAACACTATACCATCCGTGACAATGCAAGTCAATAAGACGCAAGATAGTAATTGGAGCGGGTAATGGGAATCGAACCCACATAGCCAGCTTGGGAAGCTGGAGCTCTACCACTGAGCTATACCCGCTCAACTTAATGCCGCATTATTTATTATAGCGAAAAATACGCTTTTGTCAAAACCGGATTTCGCTTGATTGACAACGTAGTTGAATATAAGATGAAACCCCTGGAGTATAATTTTCCAGAGAAATATTTTTTTTCTTTCTTTACCTTTTTTTAACGACACTGTTTTAAACTTGAACAAGCTCTACCTCTAATTCCCCTGCCACCACCTCAAGGCATGCATAGCCGGGCGGGCTGCCGCCCCGGGGCAGGGATATGCTACCGGGATTGACGAGCCAGATTCCCTCTTGTTGTTCAGCAAATTGCACATGGGTGTGGCCAAAGATGACGGCAACGGCGGCCACCTGCTCGGCGCGCTCTACCAGGCCCCGGTAGGAGTGCTTGACTCCCAGGGAATGACCATGGGTGAGCAAAATCCTCTTATTCTGGTAGTCCAGGATCAGTTCTTCTGGTGCTCCAGGAATTAGTCCCAGATCACAATTACCCCGCACCCCAAAGCCTTGCATCTTTGTCTGTTTTTTTGTGTGCTTATAGTCCGAGTAATTGTCGCCGGTATGGACGAAGAATTTGGGGCGGTCTCGGAGGATAATCTCGGCAATCAGTTCCAGGGCCACCTGAGAGCGATGGCTGTCGCCAAAGGCCAGTAGCATTAGACCAACCCCCCCGCCCGGAGTTTAGCCAACAGACTGGCCAGGGCCAGGGCACGATGACTGATGCAATTCTTATCCTGGGGCATAAGCTCAGCCATGGACTTTTGCTGTTCAGGCAACCAAAATAGGGGGTCGTAGCCAAAGCCGCCATTGCCCCTAGGGGTAAGCAGGATGCTCCCCTCCACTATGCCCTCGGCCTGAATAGTCAAGTCGCCCAAGACCAGGGCCATGGCACAGCGAAAGCGAGCGTCCCTACCAGTTACATTTTCTAATTCTGTCAGTAGTTTGCGGTTATTGTCGGCAGCGGTGGCCCCTTCACCGGCATAGCGAGCAGACCAGACTCCGGGAGCTCCCCCCAGGGCTTGTACCTCCAGGCCGGAATCATCGGCCAAGGTGGGCAGCCCCGATTGTTCAAACCCGAATCTCCCTTTAAAATATGCATTTTCGGCGAAGGTGGCCCCTGTCTCCGGCGGCATGCAAGAGCAAAACTCTGAGAGGATCAGCACCTCTATGCCAAAGGGGCTGAACCATCCTTGGATTTCCTTAACTTTGTGCGGGTTTTGGGTGGCCAGAACCAGCTTATTCAGCTTCTTCATCACCGTCATCCATGGGAGGAATCCATAGCGTTAGGGTGGGCAGGGCCTCGGCCTGCTTGTCGACGAGGGTGAGAATCCCCTCCTTGGCCAGGGCCAATAGCTCTGTCAATTCCTCAGGGTTAAAGGGCTTTTCCTCGGCAGTACCCTGAATTTCAACATACTCTCCCTGCCCCGTCATGACGATATTCATATCGACCTGGGCAGAAAAATCTTCCTCATATTGCAGATCCAGCAGGGGCTGGCCATCCACAATGCCCACGCTGACGGCAGCGAGGAAATTTGTAACGGGCACAAGTTCTAATCTTTCCTGCATAACCAAATTTTCCATGGCCAGCACCATGGCAACAAAGGCGCCTGTCAAGCTTGCCGTGCGGGTACCGCCGTCAGCTTGAAGGACATCACAATCCAACCAAATGGTGCGCTCTCCCAAGCTCTTTAGGTCCACCACCGAGCGCAGAGCCCTGCCAATGAGGCGCTGAATTTCATAAGTCCTGCCCCCTATCTTGCCCCGGGCAGCTTCCCGTATATTGCGGACCCCCGTGGCCCTAGGCAACATGGAGTACTCAGCGGTAACCCAGCCCTGGCCGGTTCCCTTCATAAAGGGGGGAATCTTCTCCTCCACCGTAGCTGTGCAGATTACCTGGGTGTCTCCCCACTGAATGAGGACCGAACCCTCTGCATACTTGTTGATGCCGGTGGAAATACTTACCGGCCGCAATTGGTCTACCGTCCGTCCGTCCCTTCGCATATTACTCTCCTTCCTGCCGGGAATTGCCAACAAAGCCTACCAAGTAGTATTGCTCGGTAAGATAGTCCCACTTAAACTCCTTGAGCAAGCGAAATCCCACGATCTCTCCCGTCCTGGTCACGTGAATGCGGGGTCCAGAGCAGGGGAAGATGGTGCGTGGGCCGATGGAAATATGCTCGTCATCATGGCAGTGAATCGCTACGTCCTTTGCAATCATTAATTGAACTTGCTCTTCAATATAGTCCAGGTCAAAATCTGGCCGCTCATTAAATCCCAGCAAAAAGCCATGATGAATGTCGCTATGGTACTTGGGTCTGCCATAACCCATATCCACCAGAACCTTGGCGGTAAGATCCTCGGCAGTGTGCGCCATTTTGCGGAAATGAATGGACTTATACACCACATCGACGATTTCTTGCGGTTCAGGCCCAAATATACCGGGACGAGTCACCAGTACTTCTTCCCCCACGCCGATGAGAACAGCAGGATTGACCTTCAAGACAGGATAGAGCTGGTCAAAGTGTTCCACCACCACCCTCTTGCCTTCATTCATGGCTTCTCTAACCGCTTCGGCCAGTTGCCATGGTTGTTGAAAGGCCGACTCAAAACGGACATCGACATGGTAGGTATGGGCGCGAAATCTGCCTGTTTCATAATGAGAAGTCAGGGGTAGCGGCCGAATATTAATACCATCGTCATCGTTGGTCAGTTCCAAGCCGGGAAACATCCCCCGAATGAGCAAGGACTTTCCGGCGCCGCTATCCCCCACAAAACCGACGAGGCGATCCCCAGGACTCAAGTAGCGCTCGGCCAAAT
>DAIOXA010000219.1:0-548 GCA_036758185.1 Bacillota bacterium | reverse complement strand
AGGGACTCCTGGGGTATGGAATACATGGCCTTTCATCCCTCCTCACAAAGTATGCCCGGATTAAGCGCGTTTAGAATATTTCCCTCGCCCCAAAGTGTAATAGTTTTGACCCTTACTGTCAATTACTACCACCACTGGCATATCTTTGACCTTAAGGCGATGTACCGCTTCCGGTCCTAACTCGGGAAAAGCCACCACCTCGGCTTCAATTATCTGGCGGGCGATGAGGGCGCCGGCGCCACCAATGGCGGCAAAGTACACCGCCTTGTGCTCCACCAGAGCCTGTACCACCTCGGGGCTACGGTCACCCTTGCCGATTACCCCCCGCACTCCGGCAGCCAACAGAGCTGGTGTATACGCATCCATGCGGGTGCTGGTGGTGGGGCCGGCAGAGCCGATGACCCGCCCTGGGGGTGCTGGGCAGGGTCCCACATAGTAAATTACCTGCCCCTGCAGCTCCATGGGCAGCCGGTGACCCTGTTCCATGAGGTCCACCAAGCGCTTATGGGCGGCATCCCGGGCAGTATAGATTGTACCGCTGATGAGGC
>DAIOXA010000218.1:2988-3577 GCA_036758185.1 Bacillota bacterium | reverse complement strand
AGGGCGCAGACGCTGACGGCGAAGGGCTTAAGTTCATTGGCCAGGGCATTGACCAGGGTATTTAACGCCGCCTTGGTGGCAGAGTAAAAGGATTGGAAGGGAATGGCAAAGACTGCTGCCGCCGATGAGATGCAGATTATCCTGCCCTGGCTTTTCCGGAGTATGGGCAGGGCGGCTTTGATGCAAGCGACGACTCCGAAGAAGTTTACATTAAACAGACGCTTTGCCTCCTCCAACTGGGTGAACTCCACTGCGCCAGAGATGCCATACCCGGCATTGTTGATGAGCAAGTCCAGATGTTCAGTTTCTTCTCTTATCTGGGCAAAGGCCGACTGCACCGCCGCTTCATCAGCGACATCGACGGCGATATCCGTTACGCCTTGTTGCTGGGCGGGCCGACGACTGAGGTTGTAAACTGTCCAATTATTGCGTGCAAAGAGTTGGGCCGTGGCCAAGCCGATACCACTGGAGGCGCCGGTGATGGCCATTACCTTGGGGCGGGTCATACCAGCCCTGCTTCTTTCAGTACCGCCTCAATGATGTCTACGGCCTCATCAATTTGGCTGCGCTGAGCCCGGCTTTGCTTGTC
>DAIOXA010000218.1:1539-2978 GCA_036758185.1 Bacillota bacterium | reverse complement strand
GGGCCTCGGTATGGGTGGCCATGAGGCTGACCCGGAGCAGGCACTCATTGGGAGGGGAAGCCGGAGGCAAGACGGGGTTGACATAGACCCCAGCGTCGAACATCATTTTATTTACCGTCAAGGTGGTAATCATGTCATTGGTATAGATGGGGATGATGGGAGTCGGCGACTGTTTAATCTTTATGTTGCGGCTGTTTAGCGCCCGCTTCATGTAGGATGCCAATTGTCCCAGCCTGTCCACCCTTTGGGGATTGGAGCCCATGATCTCCAGGGATTTAAGGGCGGCGGCGCAGGAGGCAGGAGTGATGGAAGCCGAGAAGATGAAGGGCCGGGAATGATGGCGGACGTAATCTGCCACCACCTGGGAGGTAGCCATGTATCCGCCCAGGCTGGCCAGGGACTTGGAAAAGGTGCCCATGATGATGTCCACTTCATCCTCCAGGCCAAAGTAGGAGGCAGTACCCCGGCCACCCACGCCAATGACTCCCAACCCGTGGGCGTCGTCCACCATTACTTGGGCCTTGTATTTCTTTTTCAGTTGGACAATTTCTGGGAGTAGGCAGATATCTCCCGTCATGCTGAATACCCCGTCGGTGATAATGAGCTTGCCGGCGTCCTCGGGTATGTTGGCCAGCACCCGTTCCAGGTCCTGCATATCTGAGTGGTTAAAGCGCAGGTGCTTGGCATAACTGAGCTTGCTGCCATCATAGATGCTGGCGTGGTTTTCCTTATCCGAGATGATGTAATCTCCTCGTCCACAGAGGGAGCTGATGATACCTAAGTTTGCTTGAAAACCGGTGGAAAAGGTGAGCGCTGCTTCGGTGTGCAGATACTCTGCCAATTCCCTTTCCAGTTGGGTATGCAGGTTGAGGGTACCATTGAGAAAGCGGGACCCGGAACAACCGCTGCCGTACTTCTTGGTGGCTGAGATGGCAGCTTCTTTAACTCCTTCATCCGCCGTCAGGCCCAAGTAGTTATTAGACCCCAACATGATTCTGCGCTTGCCCTCCATGATTACCTCGACATCCTGCTGGGATTGAAGTTCATGGAAATAAGGGTATAATCCTATAGCCTGTACTTCCTTCGCCTCGGTAAAGTTTTCGCACTTAGTAAATAAAGACATATAATTCCTCTCCTTTGCTTCACCAGTTGCCGAGCAGGGAATGGGGACTCTTTTCCCTCTACCGCAGATCACCCCCCGTTGTTTGAATTGTTTTGGATATAATGTCTTAATTATATCCCGAATCACGATTGTTTTCTAGGCCCTTGGCCTTTGGCCCCGATAGGTTCTACTTATTATACCTGACGAGAGGCCTAGGTTGCGCTCCCCTTATATATGGGCTTTGCATGCGGGTTTTCCTCTTGTGCAATTCCCCTGGCAAAAAGCGCAATTATAAGGTAGCAAGATTTCTGAAGGAGCCTTTCAGTGCTGGAAGTAT
>DAIOXA010000218.1:0-1447 GCA_036758185.1 Bacillota bacterium | reverse complement strand
AGGATGGAAGCTGCGGGATTTTCATTGGTGGATGCTACCGATAAGTTCGAAGCGGGCAAGGTAGAAGCCGTTTACATTGCTTTAGGTGAATACTATCAAGTAGAATTCTATGCTGTGCCTCGGTGGATCAGGTCAAGGGCGCCTTCGCAACAAATCAGATTTTGAAGCTGAAGCGGCAGTTAGCGGCGCATCCAGCAACAAATCTGTAGAGGTTAAAAACTATAGCTCCTTTTCCCAGACTGCTTCTGACACTACTGTGTCGATAATACCTTTATATACGTCGTAGCCGATGCCGAGTACAAGAAGGAGACAAGCAACATCATTTCCGACCTAGGCTACTAATAAATCGTGCACCAAACAACCGTCGACAGATGTCGACGGTTGTTTTACGCTCTATTCCACTCCAGTCTGACCTCTCTTCAGTTCAACCTTTAGTTTACTCAGAAATCCAAAAGGCTTCACACTCGCTGTCCAAGAATTGGATCCCCAGCCTAAAGGTGCTGGCCCTCTGGATAACGCTGAAAGTACCTGCGTCCTCCAGATCTTGAACAATGCCCTTGAGCCATTGCAGGACCACTCTATTCAACTCTTCGTCGCCACCTTCTTCCAGGTCAATCCTATGTTCCTCACCGAGGCCGCTTACAGTAATGACGGGCTCGCTCTCTATTTCGTCGACCCATTCATCGAAGTCTATTCTGGCAAACTCAAAATAGTCGTAATCAGGGCAGGAATTATTAAACAGACCATTATCATCCCGACCAACCCACGAGTCATCGTCTACATCGGACCATTCTTCTAGAAAGTGCTGGGTGTTTTCTAGGGAATCGAAGTTTAAAAAAATCCAGCCGTTTTGGGGATCGCAATAAAGGGCGGCGCAGGAAACTGTCACATCAGGGTTTAGCTTGCCGAATCTCTCAACCTCAGTTTTAATGAGATTTTTAACAGTAGGTGTATATTCACATAAGTCCATTGGAGCACCTCCTCAAAATAATACACTCCGCAT
This sequence comes from Bacillota bacterium, assembly GCA_036758185.1. Lineage (GTDB taxonomy): Bacteria > Bacillota > Proteinivoracia > UBA4975 > UBA4975 > DAIOXA01. The sequence goes on along the minus strand of DAIOXA010000218.1, from coordinate 444 downwards.
GTTAATTCTACATCCTGACAGATATTTCCTTCTAAATACCCGCCGCTGTATCCGCCTCAATACACTTGGGCTTTATCTCTTCAGTGCCAATGAGCTAAAAAATGATTCCCCCTTGCATTTTCATCCCGGTGGGGACGGTTTTAGGATCTGCATCGTTCCGAACTGTGGGTGGAGGCAGTGATGCCTAGGGACTCATTGCGGCTACCCAAATGATAATAGGCGCCGGGGACATCAGTACATAAGTAACAGAAATCTTCACATCCCGTCGAGGGGTGTTCTACGTAACTAAAGGTGTCTTCTCCCAAGACTCTCTCCGCTACATTGCGAACAACATCGACGCAGGCTTGGGAATTATACATGGTGTCATAGCCACGAGTATGGGATAGATCTTTTGGAAGGATTATGCTTGCGCTAACCTTTATTCAGGTCGCTCGTGGAAAGGTA
>DAIOXA010000217.1:0-3605 GCA_036758185.1 Bacillota bacterium | reverse complement strand
GTCCAGGACATCTGTGCGTCTTCCCAAGTACAGTTGGGGAATGCCCCGATGGCATCCGGCCAGTTCCGAGCGCTCATCCACCACACCCACCGTCAGCTCCAGGTCATCGCTGACCAAACGTACCAAGTCTCTCAGCAAGGTGGTCTTGCCACAGCCCGGCGGGGACAGAATGAGGGTGTTTTGGACTCGGCCCTCCTGCAGCAACCAAGGCAGGACCGGTCTGCCCACCCCCATGAATTGCCGGGCAATGCGGAAATTTAGGCTTCCAGGCTCGGCCAAGGCAGTAACCCTGCCCCCTTCCACCGCTACCCTTCCCGCCACGCCAATCCGATGCCCACCCCGGATGGTTATATATCCCCGGGCCAACTGCTCGGCAAAGGCATAATAGGAATACTGACTGAGGATATTCAGGGTCTCCTGCACATCGGCTATAGTCAATTCTGGGGGAATCCAGGTTTTCTGGCCTCCGCCCTCCACCAACACTGGCCTGCCAGGGCGCAGTCGGATTTCTTCTATTCCCTCTACCGCCTCCGGCCCAAGGCTGGCCAAGGCCTGGCGCACCTGGGCGCCCAGCATGGGCAGGACCTCTTGCTGCCAAATTTCCTCATGGCGGAAAGCCAAAAAAACACCCCCCCTTGCAATAATAGATATTGAAGGGAGGGCGTTTTTATGCTTGCGTATGAAAATATTACCAGCCTGGGGCCACCAAAGGTTTTACCCTTGCGCTAATTCTGGAACAGAGCGCTAGTCGACGGGGATGTTTTCGTCCAGTTCGGTGTCCAATTCTTCCCCTGGGTCATCGGAGAAGATAACCTGATTGCAGTTGGGGCAGACAATCTCTATCTCTTCAGCGGCGGCATCCGCCAGTTCATCTTCATCGACAAAGATGATCTCGTCGCAGTGGGGACATTGGATCTCGAATTCGTTGAGGTCATCGTCCTCATGACAGTCGCAACAAGAGTCATCGTCTTCATCAAAGACATACTCTTCGACATCGGCCAAATCTTGATCCAGGGCCTCCACCAGATCTTCGTTGTCCTCAATGCGGTCGCTAAGGTCCTCCATCTCCTCCACCATATCCTCTAGTAATTCCATAATCTGGAGAATCAACTTGGTGCGGGGATCCCCCTTGTCCAAATCCATACCATCAGCCAAGCCGCTTATGTAGGCAATCTTTTCAGCCAGGGTTCTCATTGCATATCCTCCTCAAAATATTATTGGTCACTACACTATAATGACCGGGGGAAACTAAAATATTCCTAAGCCCTTTCGGAATATTGGCCGGTGCGGGTATCGATGCGCAGGACGTCCCCCACATTGATAAAGAAGGGCACCTGAACCACCAGCCCCGTCTCCATGATGGCAGGTTTTGACCCACCTGAGGCGGTATCGCCTCTAATGCCGGGCTCGGTCTCTGTTACCTCCAGTTCCACAATGACCGGCAGGTCGATGCCGATGATCTTGTCCTTATAGAACTGGAGGTGCAATTCCATATTTTCCTTGAGATACTTAACGGCATCCCCCAAGGTGTCACTGCTCAGGGCAAACTGATCATAGGTTTCGGCATCCATAAAGTTCCACATGCCGTCGCCGGCGTAGAGGTACTGGGTGGGACGGCGCTCGATATGGGCCTGTTCAAACTTGTCCCGAGGATTAAAGGTGCGTTCAACCACCGAGCTTGGTACGGACAAAGGCTGCCCCCTTGCCGGGTTTTACATGTTGAAAGTCGACAATGGTGTAGATGACGCCATCATATTCAATGGTCAAACCTGTGCGAAAATCGCTGGTGGATATCAAGGTCATGACCCTCCTTTTCTATAATTCAATCAGTTCCTTGGGGGAAGAGGCTAGATTTCTAATGCCGCCATCTTCCACTACAACCATGTCTTCGATGCGCACACCGCCCCAGTCTGGCAGGTAGATGCCAGGTTCTACCGTGACAATGTTGTTGACCGCCAGAAGAGTGTCACTAAGCAGGCTGAGCCGGGGCGATTCATGAATTGCCAGCCCCACGCCATGGCCCAAACCGTGGCCAAAGTTATCGCCGTAGCCATTGGCGACAATGACATCCCGGGCCAGGGCGTCGCCCTCCCGCCCGGTAATCCCGGCCTTGATTTCAGCAAGAGCTGCCTCCTGGGCCTCCAGGACGATGCTGTATACTTCCTTCTGCTTGGCATCGGCCTTGCCCAGCACCACCGTGCGGGTCATGTCGGAGCAATAGCCCTTGTACACGCAGCCAAAGTCCATCTTGACAAACTCATTCTTACCCAAGATCCGTTCGCTGGCCACACCGTGGGGCATGGCGGAGCGGGGTCCCGAAGCCACTATGGATTCAAAGGCGGCGCCGGTGGCGCCAAGGTCCTGCATGTAGCGCTCCAGTTCCAGGGCAACCTGACGTTCGCTGAGGCCAGGCCTGAGAAAGTCCAGGATATGGGCAAAGGCCTTGTCACCGATGGCCTCGGCCTGGGCCAAGAGTTCAATCTCATCGGCATCCTTTATGGCACGCAGTTCGATAATAGTGTCATCCAGACCAATGAGTTCGATACCTGTCAAGCCCTGGACCAGTTTCTCATAATAGGCCACCGAGACAAAATCCTTTTCAAAGCCCAGTCTCTTTACACCCAGACCTTCGGCAATGCCCCTGATATCTTCTACCACTTTGTCGCCCTGCTTGACAATCTTGTACCCTTGGCACTGGAGGTCGGCCTGCTGGGTATAGCGGAAATCGGTGAGGAAGACAGGTTCTCTCTCTCGTCCGATTATTGCAAGTCCGCTGGAGCCGGTAAAGCCGCTGACCCACCGCCGGTTGTGCTGCTGAGATACTAGGATGCCGTCAACCCCCTGGGGGAGCACTTCCCTGACCTTATTCACTCTCTGTAACATTAATCGCCCTCCTCATCATAGTCTAGCAAAGCCTGAACAGCCAAGATGTAGCCCTGCCAGCCCAGGCCACAGATATAGCCCTGGCAAGCGCCCGCGGTGACGTGGCGCTGGCGGTACTCCTCCCTGGCAAAGACATTGGTCAGATGCACCTCAATAACTGGAACGGGCAGGGCAGAAAGGGCGTCGGCCAGACCCAAGCTGTAATGCCCATAGGCGCCAGGATTGAGGACAATGCCCTGACAAATATCCGCCTGGGCCTGAAGGATGTCGATAAGTTCACCCTCGCCATTGGCCTGAAAAAAATCCACCTCAACCTCCTGGGATACAGCATCACGAATCCGGTCATTGATGGCCCCTAACCCGAGGTCACCATAGATCTCTGGCTGCCGCCGCCCCAACCAATTTAGATTAGGGCCGTTAACAATAACAATGCGCATAGTAACCCCCACTAAAAAAATTTTCTGCCTTAAGTATACGCCATTACCTCTACAATTGTAAATTCCCCCCATAAAATAGATGCCAGAAATCAGAAGCCGGATGTCGGAAACGACCCAGCGGCTACACTCTTGCAAGAGTGCCTGCCCCTCGACTTCACTGAACCACCCCAAACTTCAGAGAGTAACCTAAATCTGACTTCTGGCATCTGACTTCTGACTTCCGTCTTTATGTGGTATACTAGGCGGAGACTTCAGCTATGGTACTGCTGTAGGGCTGTTCCAGTC
>DAIOXA010000216.1:3133-3615 GCA_036758185.1 Bacillota bacterium | reverse complement strand
AGCGTCAGAGCGATGGTGCCAGGCGTCAGCCATCAGCGCCCCGGAATTTATTTTCTTGGCCGCTGCCCGGGTAAACCAGTACATCCATTCCTTTACGACAATGGAAACAAGTGCGGCTATAAGAGCTTGCAGGCCGGGAATCGCTAACCTCTCATAATTGCCAGCGAGGATTTTTTCGATCCCGCTCCAGCCGATGCCCAGACCAGTGGCAAATAAAATTACGGCGAGAATAATCGAGGCGACAGATTCCATGCGTTCGTGGCCGTATTGGTGCTCCCTGTCAGATTCTTTGTTAGAGAGGTTGACACCGATGATGACAATAAATGTGCTGAAGACATCAGAAGCTGAGTGGACAGCGTCGGAAATGAGGGCGCCGGAATTGGCAACAATACCGGCAACCAATTTGAACACCGCCAAAACCAGGTTAACGATAATGGTTATAACCGACACCCGCACAGCTAATTCCCGTTCAGAAATCCTTT
>DAIOXA010000216.1:0-3123 GCA_036758185.1 Bacillota bacterium | reverse complement strand
AGACCCCCCGTGTAAGAAGTATTGAAGAAAAAGCACCTGTGGGAGAGTAACTGTCCCACAGATGCTACGCACGCACCTGCTGTTGAGTGACCCGGCTCCGGGAATGCGACATTCCTGGCCTGTTCAGTTAGTACTATACTATGAAAATACGGGCTAAGTGCCACAGAAATCGACCCAGTCCAGGTGCCCCCCCTGTTCATGTTTTTAATTATATCATTTTTTGGCCCCGGACGCGACATCAGGGACGCATACACTTGTCGCGGCGCGGCGCTGCGCCATGGGTGCGCCACGGGGACGCGTACGAATGGCGCAGTAAGACCCCCGTATCCTAATCGAGAACATCTTCCATCAATTGAAATAATGTAAGCTTCAAGATTTCCGTCTACCTTTGGTGGTACTGGTGGACTTTCACGCTTCTTTCTATAAAGGGCGCTGGGGAGCCCGGATTGGGCAAATGTTGTCCGCACCGTCTGAACAGTTGTTGGCCCTACGGGGGTTCTTTTTTGGCGATTCCCTTGACAAACTTGGCTTTGTGGACTAATATTCCAAAAACAGGAGGTGGCCCCTATGTCCATAATCCAGGTAGATAATCTGCGCAAGGAATTTACTCTCAAGCTCAAGGAACCAGGTCTAAGGGGCAGCATCCGCTCCCTCTTCTACCCCAGCTACCGCCAGGTAGAAGCCGTTAAAGGGGTCAGTTTTGCCGTGGAGGAAGGCCAGCCCCTGGCCTTTATCGGCCCCAATGGCGCCGGCAAGTCCACCACCATCAAGATGTTGACGGGCATCCTGCACCCCGCGGGGGGCAGCGCCCAGATTATGGGGTTGACACCCTGGCGGCAGCGTCAGCAGCTGGCTATGCACATCGGCGCTGTCTTTGGCCAGAAGTCCCAGCTTTGGTTTCACCTGCCGCCCCAGGACAGCTTTGACCTCCTGGCCAAAATCTACGAAGTGCCTTACCGCGAGTATAAGGAGCGCCTGGCTAAATTGGTGGCCATCTTTGAGCTGGAAGACCTCTTAAAGAATCCGGTGCGCAAGCTCTCCCTGGGCCAGCGCATGCGCTGTGAAATTGCCGCCTGCCTGCTCCACAATCCCAGAATTCTATTCCTAGATGAACCCACCATCGGTCTGGACGTAGTAGCCCGAAACAACATCCGGCAATTAATAGCTGAACTCAACGCTCTGGAGGGCATTACCGTCTTCCTCACCTCCCACGATGCCGGCGATATTGAGAAGATATGCAAGCGGGTCATGGTCATCAACCACGGCGATATCATCTTGGATACCTCGGTTGCAGAGCTGAAGCGGAATTACCTCAAGACCAAGGTGGTCAGCGTCCGCCTGGGCCAGCCCATAGATGAGTTCCACTTGCCCGGCGTAACCTTCCTTAAGCACCGAGAGCATGGGGTTAAAATCCAGGTGGACACCAGCGTTACCCTGGTGGAAGCGGTAATCTCTCAGCTCATGGCCCGGGCCAGTCTCCCCGACATCAGCATCACCGACCCGCCCCTGGAAGAAGTAATCCAGCTAATCTATCAAAGCCCTCAGGAGGGAGCAGACAATGTCAGCCCGAGCAACTAAGTACTTGCATGTTGCTCGCATCAGTCTGACTGGTCGGCTAGTTTACTTTTGGGACTTGGCGGGACGCAGCGTCTTCTTCGTCCTGATCCTCCTCATCTTCAACCAGCTCTGGAGCGCCACTCTCCCAGGCAGTGCCCTGAACCTGACCCGCAACCAGTTGATCTGGTACCTGGTGGTAACGGAGGTAATCATGCTGTCCACCCCCGGCGGACGCGCCTTAGGTATCGATGACGACATCAAATCCGGCAATATCGCCTACATCATTGGGCGTCCCTGCAACTACCCCCTCTTCATGCTGGGCCGCTACTGGGGAGACAGCCTGGCCTCCGTGCTGGTCAACCTCGGCATCGGCAGCTGCACTGCCCTGGTCTTAGTTGGACCGCCCAAACTCACCATTGTTTCCCTGCCGGCGGTGGCCATGGTCCTGGTACTGGCCGTCACCATGAAGTACTTCTTTACGCTGCTCATCTCCCTCAGCGCCTTCTGGGTGGAGGAGAGCGGACCCTTTCACTGGATCTATAGCAAATTGCTCTTCACCATTGGCGGACTCTTTGTGCCCCTGGAATTCTTTCCCGCCTGGCTGAAAAGGCTGGCTCATGCCCTGCCCTTCAACCTCATGGTCTACGCCCCCGCCCGCCTCTCGGTGGACTGGGATTTTCAGATCTTTGTCTCCGTCCTCGGCCGTCAGGTCCTGTGGCTGGCAGGGGCAGCTCTTGTGGCTCAGTTTATTTTCCAACAGGGGGTGAAGAAGCTCAATGTCCACGGTGGTTAAGTACCTGTCCTTGCTCGTGACAAATTTACGCCTGAACATCGCCTCGGCCATGGAATACCGCTTCAGCTTTTGGAGCCAGGTCCTCTTTATGATGCTGAACAATGTCTTCCTCCTCTTCTTCTGGTGGGTGTTCTTTGGCAACTTTCCAGATGTCCAGGGCTGGGAGTTCTCCCATATCCTGCTGCTCTACGCCTTGCTCTCTGGGTCCTTTGGCCTGGCCTGTATGTTCGCCGGCAACAGCCTCAACCTGGGGGAAGTAATTGTCAACGGCGAGCTTGACTTCTACCTGCTACTGCCGGTGGATCCCCTGTTTAACGCCGTCACTGCCAAGATGCAGGTTTCTGCAGTGGGGGACCTGGCCTTTGCCCTGATTTTAGCCCCCCTGGCCCTAGGCTGGAATCCCTTGGGCCTCTTGCTCTTTCTAGTAATGCTGGTCTGCGGCGGCTTGGTGCTGACGGGGTTCTGGACTATTATCGGCTGCCTCAGCTTCTACTGGGGCAATAACCAGGGGTTTGCCAGTGTGGCTAGGGAAGCTGTGGTCATGTTCGCCACCTATCCCGACTACATCTTCACTGGCATCGTGCGGGGCTTGCTCTTCACCATAATCCCCGCTGGCTTCGTCACCTACCTACCAGTAAGCCTCATCCGGAACTTTTCCTGGCTCAAGCTGCTAGCAATGCTGGCCGCCACCCTGGGCATTACCCTCCTTGCCCGGGGAATATTTTCCCTGGGAGTCCGGAAATATGAATCCGGCAACCTCATGGTCACCCGCC
>DAIOXA010000215.1:0-3618 GCA_036758185.1 Bacillota bacterium | reverse complement strand
GTTTATCTGGTAGGTTATAAAAAACGACCCTGCCGGCTACCAGATTGGTTAGCGTCGGGTCGTTCTTAAGGGCACTATATACGGTTGGTTTTAGATCAATCAATCGCTCACCCCTTTATGGATGGCATCAGCGAATATCTTTCGGATGTTGTTCTTGTTCTGCTCCAGTGCCGGGTTAAGGTAGGGCTGCGCGGCCATTTTAACGGTGCCCAACTCTACGAAAGGACCATATTCCACATTAGTTCCGACCCGCGCCTCTTTCTTCTCCACTTCATGAGTAATAGAGTTTCGCAGGTTCCCAGTATCGACTGGAGTCAGACTTTTAGCGGCACCTTCCACTACCAGGGCCGACGCTTCCAAGGCTTTATTAATCGCCCCATCCATACTCTTTATCGCCTTGCCGCCATACCATTTTAGCTCTGCCATCATACCACCTCCGGCCGCAGGAGTACCTCCATATGGCCGCGGTAGGGAGCCACATAGCGAATCTCATAGATTTTACCATCATGCACTACGCGCCGGGCCAACTGGACCGCATCAGTGGGGTTACAGAACATCCGGGAAGTTATACCGGTCTCCACTATACCATATTGCCGCTCGGCCAACTCCCCGCCCATGGGCTGGATATCGGCCTGGATGATTGCAACTGTCTCCCAGGTCTCCACTGGCATACCGATATCATCATAGCCGGTGGTCTTGGCCTGGATCTCTACAGGGCAGGGGAGCTTGGAAATAGGAATCATAATAGTTTCACCTTCCTATACGGCCGCAACTGACGATTAATACTTTTAGGAATATCATCTTCTCCAAAATTAGTGGTTGAATATGCCCCCACTGCGCCTCCCTGCTTATATTGGTCAGCATTGCGGGAATACAGCACTACCGACAGGCGGTCAATTACAGATTCGGCTTCCAACGGAATATCATCCCGGTTGCAATAATCCTTGAAATAAGCCTGGGCATCTGTGAGCATCAAGTCCAGCATGGCATCCTGGCTGGCGTCATCCAGGGCAATCCCCAGGCGGGTTTTCAGTTCAGGTACCGGCATGGTTATTCACCCTCTTTCAGGGCCTCGCGCAACTCTTCGGTGTTCATGTTGTAGTAGTCCTCGATTCCCCGCTCTTTAGCAAGAGCCCGGAGTTCGGGGTAGGGCATATCGTCCAGGTCGCCAGGGGTAGTTTCCAATTCCTCTGCCAGATTTTGCTCATCAGCTTCCTGCTTTTGTGCTTCAAGCTTGGCCGCTTCCTCAGCCTCCTGCTGAGCTGCAAGCTCTCTCCGTCGCCTATTAAATCCTGTCACGCTCATATAATCACCTCACAAATAGAGGGGAGCCCCAGCTCCCCCGCGTTTAACCTTCTGGTGCAGGATCTGCGTCGACATCAACCAGGAAATGGGCGTTCTTTTCAACCGTGTAGCCCATGATGCCGACATTGCTGTCGTCAACAGTAACCTTAATGGTGTCGTTCTCTGCCCAGGTGCCGCCCAAAACTAAATTGAAATTGCAGACGCCGTTCTCAAAGGTCATATTGGCAGCTGCATCCGCTCCGGCCTCGCCAGCGTCCCCATCATCAATGGCAATGGTGCCGGCTGCGGAAGTGATGTCAACCTTGACCTCCAAGGTGCCGTTGTAGAATGCCAAAACCTTAGTTTTGGTTTTGTTCATTACCTGGATGGTTACGGGCACCACAAGGTCGGCGTTTGCTTCTGTAACCGTAGGTTCCAGCGCCGCTTCGTTTCCAGCATCTCCGGTCATGGCCGGGAGGATGACGAGATCGACATCCCCGCTGGCGGCATCTTCCATGCCCATTAGGTGATCATAGAAATCGTTGGGGGTATAAGTAAACCTCTTCAAATATTCAAGGAATCTCATCACATCACCCCACCCTTACGCCAATTTATGTTTGAACTGAACGATACGGACGTTCTTGCTCTCGTAGACTCGTACCCAGTTCAAATAGTTGGCCAGCTCGGCGTTGGAAGGGGTAGCACCAGTCACAACAGCATTCTGGAAAGCAACTCCCCTTGGGTGCAGCAGGAAGTGCCGGCGGTTAATCAGAATATCATCGCCAGCCAGAGAATCCCTGTCCATTTCGGTCGGTACAGGAGCCGCGCCTTCACCCCATCCAAAAGCACCTTGACCAAAGATGTAGGTGGTATATACGCCGTTTGCTACGGGCAATCCATCGTCTTCGACTACGGGTTTGCTCAGGAAGTATTTAATGGTCGGTTTGCCTTCTGAACCTGGGATGGTTTCGATCAGATCATCTTTGGTCAGTTTTGCAACGGTCGCACTGTGCATGGCAAAACCAGTCAACCGCTGGTTTGCATCGCCTAACTTATACAGAGCATCTACAGTGGTGCCTGCCGCAATCGAGCGAGTTGCAGCAGTGGATTCCGCAGAGATGTCGTGGATATTACCATCCATTCCGGTGGCGGAGTTGCCGAAAATACCAGCCAAGGTGTTAATCAACACGGACTGAAAGCGTCTGGCCCAATATAAAGCCACTAAATCGCCTATGGCTTTCATGGGATCGTCCCCGGACAATGCTTTTGCTAAGTCGTTTACGCTCCAAGCGCGGCCACGGGCCAGAAGGGCAGCTACGTCCTGACTTGCTGAAATTTTACCGACAGTCAGCGCGGCTTCATCATCCAGCACTTCATCGTCTCCGTCCAGGTCTTCCCAGTACGGCATATTGATCAGTTTACCTCCGGCTCTGGCCAGAGTGTCCAGTTGTTCTGAACGCTCAATAATACCGGACTGGTAAAAAGCAGACAGTTCAGCGGTGCGCTCGACCACATAGGGGTTAAAAACATCAGGGACAATAACGTCTGAAATAATAGTCTTGGTTGCGGGCATAATTCATTACCTCTCTTTCATTATTTGGCTTGCGCCATCATCTGCCGGGCCAGCTCGGGATTCTCCCGGAGTAACCGGCCTTGTTCAGTCAAGTTGAAGGTCTCTTTCTTCCAGGGGTTCTTTTGTCCAGAACCTCCACCACCACCCGGAGGAGTGGTCCTGCCATTGTCTTTAAACTTCTGCTCAACGGCCTTTTCAATAGCTTGCTGCCAGATGTTCTCCAGCGCAGTTATGTTACTTACGGTCGTATCTTCGTCTTGCCCCACAAAGTACGATACCAGCTCAACGGGCAGCCCCTTCTGTGTTGCGAGTGTAGTTGCTTTGTTTACCAGCTCAGACTTGACCCGGGCCTGACGTTCTGATGCCAGTTCCTCTTCAAGTTTTCTGAGGCGTTTTTGCTCCTCGGTCTCAGCCGGGAACTTCTTCTTAATCTCCTCGTCCAGCAGGGAAGGCAATGTCTTTTCTTTCCAGGTTTCCAGCCCTTTCGTGAAGTGCTGGTCTAGCCTGGGTTGTAAGAGTTTCTTGCCTTCTTCGGTACTTAGGAACGCAGTAACGCCCTCCGGTGTCAAAGGATATAACCCCTTGAGGTAGGTCTGCACTTCCTGGTTGTCTTTGTTAGCCTCAATAAACTGTTTGAGTTCTTCCAACGTCATAAATATTTCCCCTCTCTTATTAGCCCTCCCAGTACGCGCCTGAGAGTGCATAATTAACAACTTGTCAAAATGATTAAAATTAACGATCTACTTGACTTTTTTCAGGAG
>DAIOXA010000214.1:3399-3659 GCA_036758185.1 Bacillota bacterium | reverse complement strand
AATATTTTTTGGGGCAAGAAGGACGGGAGCCATCTTCCCGAAAAAATGGCCCCTAGTCTGCAAATTCCCTTGAGTCTTGGCGCACTGGTCATAACAATTATCGGCCTCTTTCCCCATCAAATTGTCCAGGGGATAATAATTCCTGCTATGGAAGTAGTGGGCTTTGAGGCAGAAGCCCTAGATTATGTGGGGCATATCAATGTTTGGACCTGGAGCGACCTCTGGGGTATGGTAGTAACGGTCGCAGTGGCGGCTGTTAT
>DAIOXA010000214.1:0-3388 GCA_036758185.1 Bacillota bacterium | reverse complement strand
AATAAAATTTCCCCCATGGCTCAGTGTCGAACGGCTATTCTACCAGCCTTTGGTTAAGGGCTTTATGCTCTTTTGCTTGGGACCGGGGGTATTCGTCGATGGTACTGTCAACCGGGTCTACCACGGCACTGGGGGATTGTCCATAGGCTTATGCCGATTTGTCACGCAAATGGATAGATCCATCGACGGCATGTATGGCAGGGTGGGGGAGTTTGCGAATTTGGTTACCAGGGCCAGCAACACCTTCGACCAGGGCATTAACCAAGCTTATTTTGCCCTAAGCGGCGTTTCTCATAAAGTCTATGAGGCAACGGGCAGGGTGGACCAGGGTATTATTGACGCCTACCATGTGCTGGGAGGGGCTTCTCATAAGGTCTGTCAGGCCACCTACAGGATGGAGAAGGGAATCAATGATGCCTATAGCCTCTTGGGCAAGGGCTCTCTTAAGGCCTGCGAGAACATGGACCATCTTGACCACGATTTGGATACTCTGTACCAAAAATTGGGTCTTGTCTATACCAGGGCCATTAGTAAACTCAATCTTGTGGAGAAAAAGGTTACGGGTCCTCTGCCTAAGGTCAAGTGGAAGGAGGACACAACCCCAAACTGGGTACAGCGCTTGCAGGAGTTCTTGGAAAATCCGACCTGGAATATCTCCAACCTCAATGTGGAAGCTATTATTGTAGCCCTGGCTCTGTTGATTGTGGTCATTATCTTTGTGTTTTTTGGTCGTTAAGGAAAATGTACTATAGTACTGTGATAAACTTGGAAAAGCGAGGGAATACACGTGGGCATAAGCAGAATTGGACGCCTGATTTCCTTAAGCTTAGTTCTCATCATTTTGACCGGATGCCTAGGTCCGCGTCAGGAAGAACCCCAGGGCGAGCTGGAGGAAACATTTTTTGTCATGGATACTCTTGTCACCGTCCAGTTCCATGCCGCTGCTGGCAAGGGCCAGGCGGTTCTTTCCGCTATTGAGGGGGAAATGAGGCGGCTGGAGAGCATCCTCAGCGCCCACTTGCCCGATAGCGACATTGCTCTTATCGACGGGGCGGCGGGGAGCAGCCCCGTTAAGGTCAGTCCCGAAACCCTGGAGGTCTTGGACACTGCCTTGGCGTACGCCCAATTGACCGATGGCGCCTTTGACATTACCCTGGCGCCGGTGCTGGAGCTGTATGATTTTTCTGGTCTAGACCCCCAGCGACCCACCCAGGAACAACTGCACGAGTACCTACCCCTGGTGGACTGGCGCAAGGTGAAGGTTGATAGGGTCCAGGGCACGGTACTATTGCAAGAGAGGGGCATGAAGATTGACCTGGGGGGCATCGCCAAGGGTTACATCACTGATGCCGTAGTGGAAATCATGGTTGCCCACGGTATTGAGTATGGCCTGGTCAATGCCGGTGGCGACATTCGCCTGCTGGGCCCCAAAATTGATGGCAATCCCTGGCGGGTGGGAATAAAGGATCCCAATAATCCCCATAGTGCTTTCTTTGCCGTTGTCGAGATTGCCCGGGGGGCAATCGTTACTTCGGGGGATTATGAGCGCTTTTTTATTGCCGATGGCGTTCGCTACCACCACATCCTCGACCCCCAAACCGGCCTGCCCGCCCATGGGGCCAGGAGCGTGACGGTGACTGCCCCCGATGCCGAGCTGGCTGACCTGTTGGGGACCGCAATTTTTGTACTGGGCGCCGAGCCTGGGCTAGCTCTGGCTGAGTCCCTGCCGGGGGTGGAGGCTGTAATCTGGGAAGCCGAGGGCGAAGTGCGCTGGACTTCGGGACTAGCCCTGGTGGGGGGCAACAGTGTAGACTATTATTTTAAAGTTCTAAAATAACCCCGTTGGGAGTGCTGGACTTGAAACGCGGAGACATTATACTAATAATAATCATAGGGGTGGCGGCCTTGGTAGCGCTGGGAATAATTTTCTTGCGCTCCCCCGATCCTGCTGCAGCTCGCATCGTTATCCAAGTAGATGGCAAAGAAAAGTACTCCTTTCCCCTCTATGAGAAGGGCCGGAATGAATATCTTGACGTCCAAGGTGTCAATGGCATCACCAGGGTTCATTTGGAGGAGGGCCGCGTGCGGGTGGAAGAATCTGCCTGTCCCGACAAGATCTGTGTCAATACCGGTTGGACCAACTCTCTGGCAAAGCCCATTGCCTGCTTGCCCAATCGAGTCATTGTCAAAGTAGTCGGTGGGACAGAAGAGGGAGATATCGATATACAGTAAGGATTGATGCAATTTGAAACGGACTAAACAGGGCGGGGTACGCCTGCTAGTGGCTACTGCCATGCTGGTTACCATGGCCTCTGTTTTGCACTTACTAGAATGGTACATTACTCCCTTGCCCCATGGCTTTAAGCTGGGGCTGGCCAATGTCATGACTATTGCTGCCATCGCCATGTTTGGGCCAAGAATGGCATTGACGGTGACGGTGGGCAGGACCCTCATCGGATCCCTCTATGGCTCCGGCATTATCAGCGTCGGCTTTGCCATGAGCTTTAGCGGCGCCATGGCCAGCTGGTCCGTGATGTCGCTGCTCAATAAATATATTAAAAATTCCTTGAGCCTAGTGGGGATAAGTGTCGTCGGTTCTGTCTTTCACATCCTCGCTCAACTCTTGGTTGCCAGCTTTATACTAGAAGATATTACCGTCTACTCTTTGGCGCCCCTAATGGTGTCTTTTTCGGTTCCCACTGGTATAATGGTAGGGTTGGTGGCCAAACTCTTAATTCGTGCTCTGGAAAAGATTCCTAATTTTGATAAAGGATGAGGGAAATGGCCTTAGTACTAGCGTCTGCTTCGCCGCGCAGGCAGGAGCTTATCCGAATGGTGACAGAGGATTTTAAAGTGTGTCCGGCAGATATTGATGAGGCCGCCAAGGATTATGAGACGCCGGCAGAATACGCCCTGAGCAATGCCCTGGCCAAGGCCCTATCCGTGTCTAAGGGGTGCTCTGGGCCGGTGCTGGGTGCAGATACCGTGGTCTGCCTGGGTGCTCGGGTCTTGGGTAAACCTCGGGATGCTGAGGACAATCGGCAGATGTTGGCAGACCTTTCCGGAAGATGGCATACCGTGCTGACTGCTATAGCCCTTTGCCGACAGGGCAAGGTCCTGGGCGCCGATATTGTCGCCACCAGAGTTAGGTTTTCTGATTTGCGGACTCAAGACATCAATGACTTGGTTCAGAGCGGGGATGGCCTGGATAAGGCAGGCGGTTATGGCATTCAAGGTAAAGCAGGCAAATATATTGCTGGAATCCATGGCTGCTATTATAATGTAGTTGGACTACCTGTTGCAGCAGTGGCTGATCTTTTAGATCGCCAAGAATAAAGGGGGTATTTTGTGCGGTATACCATTAAGGATATACCTGCAGACATGCGTC
>DAIOXA010000213.1:1373-3660 GCA_036758185.1 Bacillota bacterium | reverse complement strand
GCCTCCCCTGCTCCATGTCCAGGCGGGCAGTCATCTTGGACGTGACGATGGCGTCGCAGCGCCCCTCCAGCAGGGTCTCTACCCGCCTGGTCGCCCCGCGCATAAACCCCAGGCGAAAAGGAATCCCTGCCTGGCCAAATGCCCCATGCAACCCCGTTGCCATACCCTTAGAGCGCAGGGAAGTGGGAAGTTGCATCAAGGTAACCACAGTTCCGTATCCCGAAAGCTGCCAAAGCAGGGGGATGTCCAGACTAATGACCGTCTGCCCCCGCATGGCCACCGCCCCTCGATGCTCAAGCAAGGCCATGGCTACCTTGGCGCCCTCCCCACCCAACGCATTATGGTAGTCTTGGCCAATATAACAGCTTAGTAGTTCCCTAGCCAGAATAGTAACGGAATTTTGGCTCATACTCTCACCTCAACAATCTGTTCTTCTAAGACCTCTCACCGACGGCAACGCAAATAGTATTTCCCTGGTCTTGGCGAATTTTTCTGGCCTGCTTTCTCACTTTACCACAAAAGAGCACTTTCGGAAACAAAAAAACCGTGCCGAAGCACGGTCACCATTTACCTCGCAACCAAGTGGGTTACCAACATTTCCTCGCTAGCCTTGGAACCTTCAACGCCCTTTCTAATCAAGACTATGGTTTTCTCGCCGTCGACATCCATATAACCATGGATCTGGATGGTGCGAAGAAAGCTGCTAATCTTGTAAGTCTCCATTTGTCCCAAGGAACCGCTTTCCGTGCCCTTCTCTTCGAGCTTATACATTTCCTCTAGATAACCATCGGCGTCCACTACCATTTGGCTGTTCAGGAGGTTGAGAACATATATCTGACCAAACATACCCACTGGGATTCCATACCACTCATCTAGTATTTCTTCGCCCTTCAACACCTTGACGATCTGCCACTCTTCATCAAACCACTGCTTGTTGACCTCCGTCTCATTGTTTTCTACTTTGGTAACGGTGAAGACCTCGGTGTCGACGCCATCCACCTCTTCAGTGCCCTCATGGACAAAGTGGAAGGAGAATATTATGGACGCCCCTGCCTCGTCTACAGTGGTGTGCTCAAAGCCAAACTCGCTATACTTTGCCAACAGGTCGGTGTAACTCTCGGGGAAGTATACATCCCCGGAGACAATGGGCTTAGCGTCATCCTCGTCATCATCGTCGTCAATGAAGCCTGGCAGATCCTCTAACTCATCAAAAATATTGCCGATATCATCCAGTCCTTCTTTTATATCCTTGGCCTTATCAAGGAAACCACATCCAGTGAATGCAACCAACATAGTTGTAACCAGGAGCAGAGCGAGAAGTTTTTTCATGTTATACCTTCTTTCCGGATATTACCTCCATTTTATGGGGCGCCTTGACTTTAGCATATTAGCTCCTCAATTTATCTCAGGATACTGCTCTTTCCTTTTCTGAAATTGCTCTATTTCTGATCCAGACCAAAAATTAGCCCACATCCCTATTAGATGTGGGCTAATTGCGAATTCAAACCTGTCTGGCCCTCAGCTTTCCTTCCCCTTGCAACCACTTGAGGGTGTCAGCAATTGTCTCCCTAAAAGGACGCACTGTATACCCCAATTCCCGCTTGGCCTTCTCTGAAGAAAAGTTAGAGTTGCTGATTAGGGTGTAGAGGGAGTACCTGGAAAATAGGGGACGGCGTCTTCGGATCTTGTAGTAAAGGGTGAATGCCGGCAGTAGTAGGCGGGCAAAACCGACAGAAACCATGAGCTTAATCCGCCGAGAATGGGTCAACTCGTGGACGTACTGCAGGATTTCCTCCACCGGCACATAGCGGTTGCCCAGAATGTAGCTTTCTCCCTTGGCCCCCTTAGTGCAAGCCGCCACCACCCCCGCCGCCACATCCCGCACATCGGCAAAGTCATAGCCGCCCTTTACGCCTGCTGGCAGCTTGTTGCTGGCGCAGTCTATGAGGAGCTGGGTGACATAGCCGAAGGCGTAATCCTCTGGGCCGCAGAGGCCTGAAGGGAACACCACCGTGGCGTTCAAATCATACATCCTGACAGCGTCCATGACTATTTGTGCTGCCATGGCCTTGGTCTTACCGTAATACCCAACAATTCTCTGTGGATCAAAATCGCTTATTTCGGCCATAATCCCTCCCCGGGGTTGTTCGGGAATAGCGTGAACCGAGCTGGTATACACTAGCTTCTTTACCCTAGAGCGCACACATTGCTGGACAACATTCTCTGTCCCTCGTACATTGATCTGGAACACCTGCGCATCGTAATTCCACACCGTCGAGACCAGGCC
>DAIOXA010000213.1:0-1344 GCA_036758185.1 Bacillota bacterium | reverse complement strand
GCAATGAATTACCATGACCTCTGCACCTGGTATATCAGCAAAAAACCTTTCCAAGTCGCCGGGGTTAAGGATATTCCCCTCACACTTCTCTACCCCTGCCGGGAGCCTCTGGGCAGAAATATCCCCCGGAAGGATCAGGACCCTGACATCCTTGCCCTGAGAAATAAGCTCTCTGACGACACTGCTCCCCAAATTGCCTGTTGCACCTGTAACCAAGTATTTCTCTGCCACCATCATCGCCCCGTTTCCGATTAGATTAGCTTCCTATGGATCTACCCGAACACCCTGTTGACTATCTTTCTTAACTCTAATATACTGACAGTATGAAACCTATGCAACCGACAGATTGTTATCTTTTGTTATTTCTCACACAATCTGGCTTAGCCTGTAGTTTATCCGACAAAATCAGGAAAATTAACGACCAGGAGGGATTATGTGGCCACCGATAGAAGGGTGAAGTACACAAAAATGGTTCTCAAGGAAAGTCTTATCGAATTACTAAAGGAAAAGTCTATTTCCCGCTTGACTATAAAGGAGCTATGTCAAAGGGCAGATATCAACCGCGCCACCTTTTACAGCCACTATGCCGACCAATTTGATCTCCTCAAACAGATTGAGTCCGAATTTATCGCCGACATCAATTCCTACCTCGATCACTTCGTCGTCGAAGCCGGCGAAACCAATATGGTACAGATACTGGCAAAAATCTTCGAGTATATTGCCGAAAACAGCGAGCTCTGCCATGTCCTTTTGGGTAACAATGGTAATATTGACTTTCAAAACTATATTATGAAGATCGTCAGCGAGCGCGTTGTCTTCCAGTGGCAAAAAAAGACAAGGGTGGACGAAGCCACCGCAGAATATATTTATACCTATGTGGCCACAGGGAGCATCGGCGTCATCCGCAAGTGGCTGCAAGATGACAACCCAAAACCCCCTCAGCACATGGCTGAATTCGTATCCCACTTGGTATATAAAGGTGCAGAAAAATATATAGCGTGATAAAAAACACTGGCTCAAGAGCCAGTGTTTTCAGAAAAGGGATGAAAAGAGGCTCACTGCCGATTCAAGGACTCGGGAAGCAAAGGACTGCCGCCGAAACTTCTCGTAATCCAATTCATCGCAGTGTAAGAGGTCCTGCTCATATATGGATTGGTACTGCGACACAAAGTCCCGAGAATTCAAATAAGCATAGACCTCATCATCTCTACTGAGGCTGCGGGAATTCAAGTTGACACTACCAATGCAGGCTGTATCGTCAACAATCATTGTTTTGGCATGCAAAATCCCCTTGTATTTATACACCTTTACTCCGCTGTCCATCAAGTAGCGCAGGAAGTAATT
>DAIOXA010000212.1:0-3707 GCA_036758185.1 Bacillota bacterium | reverse complement strand
GGCCGGAGCAGTGTGGCTCAGTGCTGAGCACACCAGTCCCTACGAGTTCTTCCAGTACTGGCGCAACAGCCATGACCAGGATGTCAACCGGTTCCTCAAGATGTACACCTTTTTGCCGGTGGCAGAAATTGATGAGCTGACAGCGAAAGAGGGCCAGGAAATCAACGCCGCCAAGGAGCGTCTGGCCTTTGAGGTGACAAAACTGGTCCACGGCGAAGAAGAGGCCGTCAAAGCCCGACAAGCTGCTCGCGCCCTCTTTGCCGGCGGCAATCAGCAGGGGGCAATCCCCAGCACCCTAGTAAATCGCCAGCGCCTTGAGGCCGGCATCAATGTCATCGACCTCATGGTAGAGTGTGGCCTGGTTCAGAGCAAGAGCGAGGGTCGGCGTGTAATTCAGCAGGGGGGCCTGACCGTCAATGAGGAGCGCATAGGGGACATTGAGCTGATGGTGGATGGCAGCTTCCTCATGGGGGACAGGATCGCTCTGCGCAAGGGCAAAAAGAGCCACCACCACGTCCTGGTAGAATAGGGTAAGGCCAAAAGGTTTTTCTGCGAGACCCGCGAAATACATTGTATAGCCTCAGAAAATGGAGGGATAAATGTGACGGAAAAAAAAGGCGGATTGCCAACCCGCCAAGAGATCGAACAGAAGTATAAGTGGGATGTGGAATCTGTTTACGCCGATGATGCGTCTTGGGAGGCAGATTTTGCCCGGACCAAGGCCTTGGCCCAGGACATCAAGGGCTGGTCTGGCCGTTTGGGCGAAGGTGCGGATGCGCTGCTGGCTTGCCTCAAGCTGCGGGATGAATTGTCTGTCCTGGCCATGCAGGTCATCGTCTACTCCAACCTGCGCAGTGATGAGGACACCGCCAATACCAAACATCAGGGCATGGCGGACAGGGCAGGCTCCTTGGGTGTTGAACTGACCACTGCCCTTTCCTTTATTGAACCGGAGTTGTTGGCCCTGGATGCTGGGGTGGTTGAAGATTACCTTCGGCAGGAGTCTGGCCTGGAGGAGTATCGGCACTACTTGGACAATGTGCTGCGGCGCAAGTCTCATACCCTTTCCCCCCGGGAAGAGATGCTGCTCTCCATGGCTGGGGAAATGGCCGAGGCGCCGTACAATATTTTCTCAATGCTCAACAACGCCGACATGAGCTTTCCGGAAATAATAGATGAAGAGGGCCAGTAGGTCGAGCTGTCCCACGGTCGCTTTATCAAGTACATGCAGTCGACGGATCGTCAGGTGCGACGCTCCGCCTATGAGGCGATGTACAGTACCTTCGGCAAGTTCAAAAACACCCTGGCCGCAAGCCTCAATAGCCAAATAAAGGGAGGCATGTTCTTTGCTAAGGCCAGGAATTTCTCGTCTGCCCGGGAGGCTGCTCTCTTTGTGGACAATATTCCGGTCAGCGCCTATGACAATGTTGTCGAAACTGTCAATGCCAACCTAGAGCCACTGCATAGGTATGTTGCCCTGAAAAGAAGAGTGCTAGCTCTGGAAGAGATAGGGATGCACGATATTTATGCTCCCCTGGTGGCTGAGGCCAAGCTGGAGGTTCCCTTTGCAGTTGGCAGAGACATGGTGTTGACTTCCTTGGCGCCCTTGGGTGAGGAATATGTCCGGGATGCAGAAAAAGCCTTCACAGATGGCTGGATCGACATCTTTGAAAACCGAGGTAAGCGCAGCGGAGCTTATTCCTCAGGGAGTTATTCCACCAAGCCCTTCATGCTGTTGAATTACGACGACACCCTAAGTTCTGCTTTTACTCTGGCCCATGAGCTGGGACATTCCATGCACAGTTTATATAGCAAAATCCATCAGCCTCCCTCTAAAGCTAGGTATCCGATATTCTTGGCCGAGGTGGCCTCGACCCTCAATGAAGCGTTGCTCAATGACCATCTCCTCAAGGTAACCGAGGATAGGCAAAAGCGCCTGTACATCATCAACGACTACCTGGAGACCATCCGGGGCACCGTCTACCGCCAAACCTTATTCGCCGAGTTTGAAAAGGACATATACGCCCGCACCGAAGCAGGTCAGCCTCTGACCAATGAGGACTACAGCGCCCTGTGGTTGGAATTGAACAAGAAATACTATGGCCCCGAGATGGTGGTGGATGATTTCATCGGTATGGAGTGGGCGCGGATTCCCCACTTTTATTACAATTTTTATGTCTACAAGTATGTCACGGGGTTTGCCGCTGCCACCTGCCTGGCTCAGAAGGTTTTGGCGGGAGATGCAGGGACAACGGGTCGCTATCTGGAGTTTCTCAAGAGTGGCGGCTCAGATTATCCCCTCAACACCCTGAACAAGACCGGGGTGGATATGACCACTCCCGAGCCACTAGTCACTACCTTGGACGTCTTTGCCCAGCTTTTGACAGAATTAGAACAAATGTTATAGGTTCAGGGTGTCATGTTTCCGCCTATCCTTACATATAATTGGATAGGCGGGACATGCCAACCTCTGTTTACCCTCAGAGGAGGTAAGTATGAAACTGCTGCAATATCCCGAAATCCGATATGGTCCCATGCCTAAGGTGGCGGCGGCGCAAAAACTCTTGGGCCCCTGCCCTGATTTACAGGTTTTAGATGGCGCCCTGAAGTACTTGGAACTGCACTTGGCTCGCGTAGAGGAGTCCTATGCAGTTTTGCAACGTAAGGGCTGGGATTTCTGGACAGTATTGGACAGGATGAAGGCCAAGAAGTCATTTACCAATACCACCAGGGCCCTGCGCATGATCATGGTCTTTCACCATGAGGACAAAGTCTTGCTGAACAAGATGGCGGTGCGCACCAAGGAAAAGCTGGCGTCGGGGGATGAGCTGGCGCCCCATTACCGATACTTGCTGAGGATGCTGGCCCGCTTGGGCAGTGCTGAGGCCGAGGGAGTGGAGGAAGAGTAAATTAAGGGGAGGTGGCGCCCAGTGGGTTTGGCCAAGACTGTGCTGGCAGATTTCGTTGCCTATACGGCAGCATACTGGGTTTTCCTCTTGCTGTTGATTCTCTTCTACCTCATCTTTCAGCTCCTGGAGGGCAAGGACTCTGTTTCGCCGCCGGACTCCAATGCCGGACTCCTGGACTATTTTTTTCGCAAGGGTTACCAGTTGGAAGACGATATCTTCCAAGGCCGCCTGGGCGCTGAGTTCGTGTTGAGTAAACATGGGGAGGCGACCTTACTGCAGATCAAGTGGTCCCAGCGACCGGTGGGAGTAAGCCAGGTTGAGGAGCTGGTTGTCGCCCAGGGCAAGCAGTACTGCAAGTATGCCATCCTCATATGCAAGGAAGGCTTTACCCGAGCCGCCCGGCGGAAGGCCGCCGCCGCTGGGGTGTTGGTTTTGGACTTCTATAATATGGAGGCAGAGCTGGACCGCTTTTCAACCTTGCTGAACCAAGGCCTGCGCTCGGTGGCGGCTACTGGGGATTCCAGTTAATCAGGCAAACCAGGGATATTCCCTGGTTTTTTCTCGCTCTGACCTAGTCCAATGGTATAATAGCGGGGGAGGGAGTGTTATGGAGAGAAGGGTGTTGTTGGGCCCCGGCGGGTCCGGCAAGACTGAAGCGTTGTGGCAGTGCTATCGCAGCATAGCCCAAGAGGACAGGACCGATTCTATCCTGGTACTGCTCTGGAATGCCCGGGATGTCCGGGACTGGCGGGGGCGGATGGATCTGCCCTGGGCTGGTCCTCTCCATGTATATACATA
>DAIOXA010000211.1:2933-3707 GCA_036758185.1 Bacillota bacterium | reverse complement strand
CCCCTCATACAAGCCCCCACCACCCTGCTGGCCCAGGTGGACTCCGCCATCGGCGGCAAGACTGGCATAGACCTTGCCATGGGCAAAAATATGGTCGGCGCCTTTTATCCCCCCCGGGCAGTAGTCATGGATACAGACACACTGTCCACCCTCCCTCCCAGCCGCTGGGCCGAGGGCATGGCGGAAGTAATTAAGTATGGCTGTATAGGGGACGCAAAGCTGTTTGCAACCATTGAAAACAATGCCTTTTCTAGTGAAGCTGGCATTCCCATCTGCATCGATATCAAAGCTAGTATCGTGGGGCGAGACGAATATGATACCGGTGAGCGCCTGCACCTTAATTTCGGGCACACCATTGGGCATGCTGTGGAAAAAGCAACTGGCTTTACCAAGTACACCCACGGTGAAGCTGTGGCAATGGGCATGGTGGCAGCGGTACGAATCGGAGAAGCCCGGGGAATAACCGCTCCGGGTATAGTGCAACGCCTCACAGGAGCGCTGGGTACATGGGACTTGCCAGTGGAACTGCCAATACCTGCCCAGGAGGTCCTTCCCGCCTTGTCAGCAGACAAAAAACAGCTGGGGGACGAAATACATTTCGTCTTCTTAAAGGACATTGGCCAACCCCACATCTACCCCATCTCCCTACAAGAATTATCCCGCATTGTAGAGGAGGTGTGCTACCATGGGTGATGTCTTTGTCGGGCCCTCGGAATTGACGGGCAAGGTTACGCCCCCACCGTCTAAAAGTATTGCCCACCGCGCCCTGATCTT
>DAIOXA010000211.1:2067-2923 GCA_036758185.1 Bacillota bacterium | reverse complement strand
CCTGGCCCAAGGCGATGCTGCCGGAATGGCAGCTGTGAGGATCCAGCAACCTTCCCAAGATATCCAGGCAACCATCGATTGCCTACGTGCTCTCCTTGCCCCCGGAGAAGGCCCAAGCCAGCTATATTGCAGTGAATCGGGCTCCACCCTGCGTTTTTTAGTTCCAGTGGCGGCAGCACTGGGCAAGGAGGCCGTATTTACCGGGGCAGGTCGCTTATCCCAGCGGCCACTGCAGGAGTATTGTGACATTCTGAAGGATAGCGGCATTACACTGGATTTTGTCCGTCCAGGGCATAGCCTGCCCCTTAAGGTGCAGGGTAAGTTGCGTAGCGGAAGGTACTACGTGCCAGGGCATATCAGTTCCCAATACATTACCGGACTGCTGCTGGCGCTACCGCTATTGGCTGGTAAGAGTACTTTACAGCTCACCTCTCCCCTGCAATCCGCCCCCTATGTCGACATCACCCTTTCACTGCTGGCACAATTCGGTGTTGAGACTGTGACTTTGCATAGTAGCAGTGGCGGTGTAACCGGATGGCATATGCCGGGCAATCAACAGTACACCATTCCCCAAACTGGCGTTGACATTGAGGCAGACTACTCCCAGGCAGCTTTTTGGCTGGTGGCAAACTTCATGGGGCAACCATTGGTAGTGTGCGGCCTAAATCCCGACAGCCTTCAGGGTGACCGGGCGATAATCCCTTTTTTGGTCCAATTGTCTACCGCCAAGGGTACTGAGGCAGTAACCATGGATGTCGGACACACCCCGGATTTGGCGCCGGCCTTGGCGGTGGCAGCTTGTTTTACTCCGGGGCACACCGTCATTACCAATGCTGGCCGCCTGCGCTTCAAGGAA
>DAIOXA010000211.1:364-2031 GCA_036758185.1 Bacillota bacterium | reverse complement strand
GGCGGCAAGCCCTTGGTCGGCGGCGAGGCCTCCAGCCACAATGACCACCGCATTGCCATGGCCCTGGCCATTGCCGCCATGGGTACGCAAAGGGGTGTGCGGATTCTAGGTGCAAGTGCCATCGCCAAATCATACCCAAACTTTTATAAGGAACTCATACGCTTAGGAGGGAATGCTCATGACCTCAACTTGGGGTGAGCAACTGACCATTAGCCTGTTTGGAGAATCCCATGGCCCCAGCATCGGCGTTGTCATAGATGGGCTGCCGCCGGGGGAGGAGCTGAACACCCAGGAAATTTCTACCTTTATGTTCCGACGTGCCCCAGGACGCATGCCTTGGTCCAGCCAGCGTCATGAGCCCGACACCCCGCGAATTCTTTCCGGCATTTATCGCGAGCGGACCACCGGCGCGGCCCTCTGTGCCATCATTGACAATGTCGACCCGCGCCCTCAAGACTATGACCACCAAACCGATGTACTGCGCCCCAGCCATGCCGACTATACCGGGCTGGTGCGCTATGGGGGCGCCAACGACCCCCGGGGAGGCGGTCATTTTTCTGGACGCCTTACCGCCCCCCTGTGTTTTGCCGGGGCGGTATGTCAGCAAATCCTGCGCCGCCATGGCATTACCGTCGCCGCCCGCATTCGCCAACTGGGTGGTATTACCGACTTAGGAATGGATACCGCTACACCGGAAGCTGAGCAGCTAATCGCCCTTGCCGGCAAAGAGTTCCCCGTGCTGGATGGTGAGAAGGGACAGCAAATGATTGCCGCAATGGAACAGGTCCGCAGGGAAAAGGATTCCCTGGGAGGCATCATTCAATGCTTTGGGTTGGGTTTGCCAGCGGGTGTGGGTGACCCCATCTTTGGCGGGGTAGAACCGCGCCTTGCCTCCATCCTCTTTGGCATCCCCGGAGTAAAAGCCTTATCCTTTGGCGATGGCTTTGCGGCAACACAACGCAGGGGTTCGGAGAATAACGACGCCTTCTATATCAATAAAGCAGGGCAGGTGCGCACCCGCACCAATAATGAGGGCGGCATCAATGGCGGCATTACCAATGGCATGCCTATGGTATTTGAAGTAGGCATTAAGCCCCCTGCTTCCATCGGCCTACCCCAACCGAGTGTAAATATTGCGACTCTGCAGGAGGAAACCCTTACTCTCCAGGGCAGGCATGACCCCTGCATTGTGCCCCGGGCTGTCGTTGTCGTCGAAGCTGCCGCTGCCATCGCCCTGGTAGATCTGCTGCTAGTGGCCTTTGGCATTCAGGGATTTAGTGAAATGGGGAATAGACATGGATAAGTCTGGCCCAGGAAACCATGCTGTGAGCAAGGAACTGAAAGAACTAAGGGATGAAATATCTGCCCTGGATGAACAATTATTTACCCTATTTTTTCAGCGCATGACCTTGGCAGAAGAAGTAGCAAAATATAAGGCAAACCTTGGTCCAGTCCGTGTACCCCTGCGGGAGAATGAACTAGTAAATAATGTTCGCGCCAGCGCACCCCTGAGATTGGCAGACTATGCCCAGGCCCTCATGCTCACCCTCCTTCGCCTCTCCCGGCAACACCAATACCAACTCATAATGGAGAATGACACCCGCTGGACTCATGCCCAGGCAAAAGTCAGGTGCGAGATGCAACCGGTGTCCACCGTTGGTGTGCCC
>DAIOXA010000211.1:0-354 GCA_036758185.1 Bacillota bacterium | reverse complement strand
GGTCAGGCGGCGGCACAGCTATATCCCCATGCCTCACTGGTTTCCCTGGCGGACTTTACCGGCGCTTGCCGCCAGGTAGTGGAAGGCAATGTGGATGTGGCAGTCCTACCTCTGGAAAACAGTACGGCTGGCACTGTGGAAAAAGTTTACTCCCTGCTGGAAAAACATGAGTTATATATTCAGACCAGCCTCGATGTCCAAGTCCACCACGCCGTCATGTCAGTCCCTGGGGCAAGACTCGCTAATATACGGCGGGTGCTCTCCCACCCCCAGGCCCTTAGCCAATGCTCCACCATAATATCCGGTATGGGTTGGGAAACAGAAGAAGTTGATGGACAGTTACTGGGACGGGCC
>DAIOXA010000210.1:0-3712 GCA_036758185.1 Bacillota bacterium | reverse complement strand
TTATGACTTGCACTATATTCTCATTGCCCGGGGTAATTCTCCCGTCACTCGGCAGAAACAGACTGAATTAAGTAGTGCCATCAATGATGTTGTCGATGTTCAATGTACTTGCCTGGTGGCCGACAGGCAGAATTCCGCGTTGATTATATGTAGATTTTTTAACCCCGAAGCCCTTGAAACCGAGTCTGCCACTTCTATTCAGCTGATCTTTGATGCTATCCGTAGCGTTCCCGGCATGCATGATGCAGTAATTGCCATGAGTGTACCCTGCCACTGCTTACTTGACCTGCATCATGCAGCATATCAAACCACCTCACTCCTCAATCTGGGCATGCGCCTGTACCCGGAGCAACGGGAATTTTTGTTTGAAGATTACTATGTTGATCTGTTCTTGAACGACAACCAAAATCACTATATTCTCAACCACCTGTGCAAAACTTATATCACTCCCCTTGCACAAGCAGATTCAAATCAAAACACCCAGCTCTTACCCACTCTTATGGCCCTCTGTGAACACTCTTTTAATATTAGTGAAACTGCTCAAGCAATGTATTTGCACAGAAATACAGTGTACAACCGAATTCAACAAATTGAAGCCATCATTGGCTCTATTAACGACAAAACACAACTGTTGCTAATTCTTGCCTGCAAGCATCAAATCATCCAACACGCAAACAACAATAACCTTGGTATCGTATAGAGGCTCTCACCCTTATGTACAATTAGAGGAAGAAAACAACAACCGTGGTCGGGTAAGCTACGGTAATAGCTATTGGCGGGTTTTACTAGCCTTGTCAGATAGTAGTCACAGCGGACCAGCCTAATTCTCATCATTCTCTGTCCCCGTGGTAGAATATACTAATTTGGAGGTGATCCCATGCCGGTTATAACCGTTGAGTGCTCGCGAATAACTAAAGAAACCAAGGAAAAACTCATCGTCGAACTCACTGCCAAAGCCAGCGAAGTCCTTAAAATCTCGCCTAAAGCTTTCACCATCGTCATCCACGATAACAACCCCGACAATATTGGCGCCGGTGGCAGACCACTGACCGAAATCCTATAAGTAAGGAGGAGTGCCCCATGAGCAAAAAGCCCTACTTTACCATGGAAGAAATAATCTCCATTCCCCGCCTGTCCAGGCCGGCTGTCAGCGAAGACGGCAACCAATTGGCCTGGGTAGAGTCAGTCCCCAACTGCAAGCATGTCCAGATCTATGATGTGGCGACCGGGCGCACAACAGCTATAACCTCTGGGGAAGGCCAGTCTGATTCTCCTGCCTGGTCCTCCCATGGTCGCCTGGCCTGGCTCAGCTCGGTGGGGGAGGGTGAGGACAAGGCTAATCAAGTCTTTGTCCTGGACCAAGGTCAACCAGTTCAAGTGACCCGCAACCCAGCTGGCGTTACCTCCTTCCGCTGGGGCCCCAATGGAAAAGGCCTATATTTCCTGGCCCCAGACGGGGAGAGACGGCAACAGCTGAAGAAGCGCAAGGAAAAGTACGGCGACCTGGAATTCTTCCATCGCGATTATGTCTGGAACAGTCTCTATTACCAAGACCTCTTAGCCGGTATCCAGCAGGGCAGGGCTGCTTTGACTAGCCCTAAGGACCTGCGGCAAGAAGACTCCTCGCCCACGCACCTGGCGGGCGCCCACTACCGGCACATCCTCAACTTTGACATCTCCCCAGACAACAATAGGATTATATTTCTGGCTGCCCCTACAGCCAATCCCGAGGACGGTGAAAAAGCCGCCCTATTTCTGCTGAATATTGCCACCGGCAGAGACCAACACATTCCCACCCCCGCCCCCCCCGACGACTATGGTCGGGTCCTCTTCGCCCCCGACGGCAATAAAGTCTGCTATACCCGCGCCATTAATGAAGGCAAATGGGGGGACATCACCACCCTGGAAGTCCTGGACCTGGACACATATCAGACCAGTCAACCCCTCCTGGATCTGGATGACTGCATCTACCCCCTGCGTTGGACCCAAAGAGGTTTGGTATTCACCTGGCAACAAAAGACCGATTGGTATGTCGGCATCCTCACCCCCCAAGGGCGCCTGCCCCTGCAGGACGCCTCCGGCAGTGTAACCATGGAGGCTGCGACTAGCAATGATGGAACCCATTTAGCAACCCTCACCGCTACCCAGAAACTGCCCGTTGAACTCTACCTTAATGGCGCTGCCGTGACCAACCAAAGCAGCCATTACCAGGGCAAGTCCTTAAGCAACAAAGAGGTAGTAAGCTGGCAGAGCCTGGACGGAACCACCATTGAAGGAGTGCTCATTACCCCTCCAGGTTCAGTTTCCCAGCCCTCTCCCCTCCTGATCGTCGTCCACGGCGGACCCACCTGGGCAGCCTTTGCCACCCCCACCGACGACCGCTATTACCCCTACGAGCAGTTTGTCCAGCGGGGGTTCATCATCCTGGATGTCAATTACAGGGGCAGTTCTGGCTACGGCAGCGCGTTCCGCAAACTCAACTTCAGAAACCTTGGCGTAGGGGATTACCAGGATGTCATTTCTGGAGTAGATATGCTGGTTCAGCAGGGTCTTGCCGACAAAGACCGAGTCGGCGTCATGGGTTGGAGCCAAGGCGGCTATATCTCTGCCATGTGCTCAACATACAGTGACCGCTTTAAAGCTATTTCAGCAGGAGCTGGCATCAGCAGCTGGTACACCTACTATGCCAACACCGACATCCCTCACTTTACCCGGCATTACTTGGACAACACTCCCTGGAATGATCCCGATATTTATGCCAAGACCTCCCCCATTACCTATCTCCGCCAGGCCTGCACTCCCACCCTAATTCTACACGGCGACCGCGATCTCCGGGTGCCCTATGCCAACGCCCGGGAATTATACCGGGGCCTCGTGGATATGGGAGTACCCGTTGAACTGGTAACCTTCAAGGGCATGGGCCACAATCCCACAAAGCCTGGTCTGCACCGGGCAATCATGCATCAGAATTACACCTGGTTCTGCCACCACCTAATGGGAGACAGCCTGGATGACCTGTGGTTGATGCTCAGCATCCAAGATCGACCTGAGGAATAAAATTTCCTGCAAAACGTTGAGCCCTTGACCTTGCCAAAAAGCAAGGCCGAGGGAGGTAGGGACAAAGGGATGGCCCAAGGGATTGCAGAAGACATTCAATCTGCCAAGTCGCTTGTGACACGTAACGCTCTAAAGAATGGTCTCACCATCCAGCAGGTGGCCAACATCTGTGAACTCCCCCTGGAGGAAGTAATCTCACTCAGCGAAGTGCTCACGAATAATAACCAGCCCTAACCCATCGGTTGGGGCTGCGCATTAGCTCTTTTCCCTTCAGCAGCTGGCACTAGCACCCTTCTCTTGACCTATTACATAGCAACGTAATCCTTAATAGTAGCCAAAAAGAATTCCCGGCGCCAAACCCTGAACCGGGAATTCAACTCGTACTAATCAACTTTCTTGTGCTGCCACTGGTCGGGAGTATAGATGCAGGCAGTCAGTTGGGTTTCCGCCCTTTCCACCAATGTGTGCTCGCAGTTCAGACAATCCTTAGTAAAGAAAGGACATCTGGTGCCAAAGCGGCAGCCCTGGGGCAGGTTGATCTGGTCAGGCACCTCATCGGATATAATCAGTCTCTCCTTGACAAAATCGGGATCTGCCACCGGCACTGCAGATAGCAGTGCCTTAGTATACGGATGCGATGGCGAACCGATGACCT
>DAIOXA010000209.1:2863-3716 GCA_036758185.1 Bacillota bacterium | reverse complement strand
ATTGGAGAGTTCCAGGGGTGCAGGGAATCCCCTGCAACCCTGGAACTCTCCAATTGCTGAGCCAGCACGAGACTATAGTCCACATAGATGGCCAAGTCAAACTTAGGAAAGTTGGCATGCCGCCGAAAAAGGCGGGATAGAGTAAGGGGCAACTTCCAATCAAAGCCAGCCGCAGGATAAAACAATATCCTGGGCTGTTGGGGCGCGCAAGCTGGCAATGCAAGAGCACTGAGCATTGGTCTCCCCCCTCAATTGGAAACTCTACTAACATAATACGCGAAATCATCGCTTTATTCCTTTACTTCAGTTATATAATAAAGTAATCACTTTCACATACTGCCATGTTCCGAACCTATGGGGCCATCAGTGCCATTGCCCTATGTTTTATGGGCCCCAGGCCTTAGATTGTGACAAGGTGCACAACCTTTTTCGTGGTAATAGATGCTTCATTGCTGTACAATATGGGTAGGTATAAAATACTTTGACTGGAGGAAGGACATCATGCGACCCACAGATTCCCTCTGTTACCCTTACCCCTCTCAACGCACAGTGAACTATGCCCGCCGAGGCATGGTGGCCACTTCCCAGCCCCTGGCCGCCCAGGCCGGCCTGGACATCTTAAAAAAAGGCGGCAATGCCGTGGATGCAGCCATTGCCACAGCTGCCTGCCTGACGGTGGTGGAGCCGACATCCAATGGAATCGGCAGCGACGCCTTTGCCCTGATCTGGACCAAGGGCAAGCTCCACGGGCTGAACGCCAGTGGCCCTGCCCCCAAGGCAATATCCATTGAGGCCTTGAAACGGGACGGCCTAAAGACAATCCCCAGCCATGGTTTCGCCCCCGTCACTGTCC
>DAIOXA010000209.1:447-2853 GCA_036758185.1 Bacillota bacterium | reverse complement strand
TTTCTCCTGAAAAGCTCAAAAAAGCAGGCATTATCGAGATTCCCAAGTACGGTTTTATTCCCGTCACTGTCCCCGGCGCCCCAGGGGCCTGGGCCCAAGCAAACCGCAAATTCGGCAAGCTGCCCTTGGCGGAAGTGCTGGCCCCGGCCATCGACTATGCCCGCCATGGCTACCCCCTCTCTCCCAACCTGGCAAAGTATTGGAGCTACGCCTTCAGTAAGTACACAAAAAACCTTCAAGGCCAGGAGTTCAAATCCTGGTTCGAGACCTTTGCCCCGGGGGGTAAGGCACCCCAGGCCGGCGAGATGTGGCGCTCTCCGGACCACGCCGACACCCTGGAGGAAATCGCCAACACCCAGGCCGAGTCCTTCTACCGGGGCAGGCTGGCGGAGAAAATAGATCAATTCTCCCGGCAGTACAACGGCTACATACGGGCTGAAGACTTGGCTGACTTCCACCCGGAATGGGTGGAACCCATCAATGTCAACTATCGGGGTTATGATGTGTGGGAGATCCCCCCCAACGGTCAGGGACTGGTGGCCCTTATGGCTCTGAACATCCTCCGGGGTTTTGAATTCAGCACCCGGGACTCTGACCTCAGCTTCCATCGCCAGATAGAAGCCATGAAACTGGCCTTTGCCGATGGGCAAAAGTACATCACCGACCCCAATAATATGTCAGTAACCGTTGAGCGGTTGCTGTCGGGGGGGTACGGAAATGAGCGCCGCCAACTTATAGGCGACACTGCCTTACAGCCCCAGCCTGGCACTCCGCCCCAAGGAGGCACCGTCTACCTAGCCACCGCCGACGGCGACGGCAATATGGTGTCCTATATCCAGAGCAATTACATGGGCTTTGGCTCGGGCCTGGTGGTTCCCGGCACCGGCATCGCCCTGCAAAACCGGGGACATAACTTCTCCCTGGACCCCAGCCACGACAACGCCCTGGCACCGGGCAAGCGCACTTACCACACCATCATCCCCGGCTTCATGACCCGAGACAACCGCCCGGTGGGTCCCTTCGGCGTCATGGGGGGCTTCATGCAACCCCAGGGCCACCTTCAGGTCGTGATGAACACCATCGACTTTGGACTCAATCCCCAGGCTGCCCTGGACGCTCCACGCTGGCAGTGGACGGAAGGCAAGACAATCCTGGTGGAACAAGCCTTCCCCAACTCCATTGCCGCCCAGCTCGCCCGCCGGGGCCACAATATCCGGGTCAACCTGGACAGCGGCCTCTTTGGCCGGGGCCAGATCATCTGGCGAGACCCGGAAACCGGTGTCCTCTCCGGCGGCACTGAAGGCCGCACCGACGGCCACATCGCCTCCTGTTAAAAACCACCACTGGGGACTATGCCGCTTGTCCAGTATAATGGACTTTCGGCGACCCATTGGCGGGTTTATGCTACAAAACATACTCCGGTAGCACACAGTTGGTGATGACATACTGGTAGTCATTGCGGGCAATCTTGCCGGCAAAGGGCCAACGCACACTGAGCAGCGTCCCCTCCTTATCCCGAAGGCCCCACTCATCGGGAATGAAGCAGCGGTGTAGTACTTCCCGGCCAAGGTTATCGATGTAAAAATCGCTCATCTGATTCTCGGCGGCAAAGTACACCAAGCGGATTGTGTCAAAGGTCCTGTCCCAGAGTTTAACACTGTAGCGCCCCACGATATCATAGGTACCAGGGGTAAGGACTGTGGAACTAACCTGGGGATCGCTGTTGCATGTGATAATCCCCTTGGAGCACAAGGCTATTTCCACGCCACAGTTGTCTTCCCCCATGGCATAGTGTTCCTGAAAGCTTTCATCCAGGAAGGTCTGAATGTACTTGACCCCATAGCAGTCCTCGACGGAAGCCAGGGTCTGGACATGAGTGTCCGTCAGGCGATCAAAGGTAGAATTCTCGTACACCTTGCCATCGGCATAGCCAATATAGGTTGAGGCGATTTCCATACACATTATGCCGTGGACCTTGGCCTCACCCTTTACATAGGACATGCTTTCATCGATTTTCCTATACTTGAGCTCAGTCTTAATCTCATATTCGGCATACCGTGCCTTCTCCCCCTGTCTAGGGGAAACAAAAGCACCTGTTCGCACCGCACCGAAAAGGGCGGGCGCGAATCCCGGGCGATGACCAGCTCCAGATGCTGGGGAAAGGGCTGATTCATTTCCATCACCTCCAGGGTAATATGTCTAATTATACCAGATGGGCACCAAAGTAAAGCAATCTTATTGACATCTATGTCGCGTCGTGATACGGTCACAGCGCGACATACTTTTGTAGATAATGAGGTGAGTAGATGGGAGTTGAGAAAATCCTCAAGACCTATCTTCCCATGACAGAAACGGCCTATTACATCCTGCTTTCCCTGACCCAGCCCCGCCATGGCTATGGCATCA
>DAIOXA010000209.1:0-428 GCA_036758185.1 Bacillota bacterium | reverse complement strand
CGGGCGCATCCGCTTAGGCTCGGGCACAGTGTACGGCACCCTGACCAAGATGCAACGGGATGGCATCATCACGGTTTTCTCTGACCAAAAGCGCAAGACTGTGTATGAAGTTACCGCGACGGGAAAGATGTTGATCCGCCAAGAAATTGCCAGGCTCAAAGAACTATTTGGAAATGCCATGAAGTATGAGGGGGAATTCCATGACTAGGTTCATCCGGCCTTTCTGGTTTTTTGACATCGACAAGATAGAAAGATGGCTGTCCTATATGGCGGGGCAGGGCCAGCATTTAGTCAAATTTCGCCCCCTTCCCGGCACCTTACTGTTCGAGAGCGGGGTGCCCCAGGACAGGGTGCTGAAAATGGGCTATGCCCCCAACCGGGAGCAAGACGGGACGGTGAAAAAGGGCTCAGGCTGGGAAGAAGTGGCC
>DAIOXA010000208.1:0-3719 GCA_036758185.1 Bacillota bacterium | reverse complement strand
ATGGCCACGTGGTCGACGTGCTGGGTGCGGAATTCATTCTCGAAGATATGGTCGGCCTCGGCAAAGCCCACCTGGACATCGCCTTTGATAAGGTGGTCGATGCTGAGGACGTTGCCTTGGTTAAACTCATGGGCAAAGGGCACTTGCCCCGCCTCATGAATTTTAGGGGCGTCGGGTTCCATGGCCCGCACGGGGTCGGAAAGGATCTCCAGGGGTTCATACTCTACTTCTATGAGGTCCAGGGCGCGGCGGGCCGTAGCCTCATCTTCGGCGGCTACCACCGCCAGGGCATCGCCCATGTAGCGGGTCTTTTCCGCCACCAGTACTTCCTGATCCTTGAAGATCAGGCCAAACTTCTTGAGCCAGGGCACATCGGCGGCAGTGATGACTTTAACCACTCCTGGCAGTTCCCGGGCCCGAGTGACATCTACTTTGGTGATGAGGGCGTGGGGATGGGGAGCACGCAGGACTTTGAGCCAGAGCATATCTTCGTCATAGTAATCTACGGAATACCGAGCTTGCCCGGTAACCTTCTCCAGGGCGTCCACCCTATCTACGCGCTTGCCGATGAATCCCTTCATCACTGCCCCTCCCTTCGGCTACCGCTTGAATGGCGTCGATGATCTTGGTATATCCCGTACACCGGCAGATATTGCCGGCAATGGCAGCGCGGATTTCTTCCCGGCTGGGCCGGGGATTGTTGTCCAACAGGTACTTGGCGCTCATGAGCATTCCCGGTGTGCAATAGCCGCACTGGACGGCGCCATGGTGGATAAAGGCCTTTTGCAGGGGATGCAGGGCATCGGCGCCTCCTAAGCCCTCTACCGTGACTATCGTCGCGCCATCGGCTTGCACGGCCAGAACGAGGCAGGAGGTGACGGACTTGCCGTCCATCAGGACGGTGCATGAGCCGCATTCGCCCTTGCCACACCCTTCCTTGGTCCCCAAGAGGTGAAATTGGTTTCTCAACAAATCCACCAAGCGCAAATGAGCATCCACCTGAGCTTGATAATCCTTGCCGTTAATTGTCAGTTTAATCGCGTACTTAACCATCTTGTACCACCCCCGCGTTTAAAATGGCCTGGCGCAGGGCACGCAGGAAAATAACCCCTGCCGTGTGCCGCCGGTACTCTGCGCTACTGCGGATGTCATCGATGGGAGATATCTCTTCCCTAATTTGGGCTTGGGCCCGGTCCAGGGCAAGGGAATTCAGGCTTTGTCCCCGGAGCAGGGCTTCAGTCTTGCTGGCCCTGAGGGGGGTAGGCGCCACCGACCCCAGGCAAATTCTAATATCCTCCAGCTTGGCGTCGGCAATTGTCACTTGCACGGCGATACTGGCAGTGGCAATGGCCATTGCCTTTCGCTTGCCCAGCTTAATATAACAGCCTCCGGCGTTGGCAGCCGGCGCCGGGAAGCGCACTCCGGTGATAATCTGACCGGGGGTCAGGACAGTCTGCCCAGGCCCAGTAAAGAAGTCCTGGACTGGAACACTTTTTGCCCCGGGTCCAGCAATCTCCACCTGGGCCCCTAGCACCACCAAGGGCGGAGCGGTATCTGCCGCCGGCGAGGCATTGGCTAAATTGCCCCCCAGGGTTCCC
Source organism: Bacillota bacterium (assembly GCA_036758185.1). GTDB lineage: Bacteria > Bacillota > Proteinivoracia > UBA4975 > UBA4975 > DAIOXA01. The sequence continues at coordinate 2,121 of DAIOXA010000208.1, read as the reverse complement.
CGATGGCGGATTTGGAAGGCCGCAACCTCCCCTGCCCCCTGACAGAGGACTGGGGCATGGGCTTGTAACCAAAGGTGCTGGAGGATTTCCTGATGGGTGACTAGGGCGCCTATACACACCTGGGCCCCGGTTTCCACCTTTTTAAGTTCCTGCACCTTCGCTAAATCCATAAGTCCTGCCAATCCGTCCAATCTTTCATAGTGCTTGACCAAGAGGTCCGTCCCCCCAGCGATGATATGGACATCGTTGTTCTGTCTAATATAGTCTAAAGCTGCTGTCAGGGAGGACGGAGCATGGTATTCTAAAGTCAATTTCCGTCCCCGCCGTTATTTAAATCCGCTCCCAAACCCTGCGGGCTTGAAGGCGGGCTTGCCGGTAAACCTTTTCGGAATCCACCGTAAGGAGGACCCCATCCTGCATCAGCACCTTCCCAGCTACCATGGTGGTGCGTACCATGCCCCCGCTCACTCCCATGAGGATGTGGGAGTACCAATTATCTGCAGTGAGGTCGGTGTAGGGGGAATAATCTACTATTATTACGTCAGCTTGCCAATTCGGGGCCAAACGCCCAATGGGCTTACCAAAGTAGCGGCTGGCGATCTCACTATTGTTGGCGAAGGCCAGGATGGGCACTTCTGACCCCGCCGCTATGGGGTCCCCTTCTCCATGTTTGTGGATGAGGCTAGCCACTTTGATGCCCTCAAACATGTCGGTGCTATAGCCATCGCTACCCAGTCCTACCCTGAGGTCCTTTTTCAGCATGGCCAGGATATCTGCCCGCCCCACGGCATTACCCATATTGGACTGGGGATTATGGATAACGCTTACATCGCGTTCCAGGAGAATCTCCATCTCTTCAGCGTCGATGTGTACACAGTGTACCGCCAGGCTCTTGGCATTCCAGATGCCGAATTTATCCAGTCGCTTGACCACCGGCAGGCCGTATTCCCGGATATTAAACTCCCGGTCCGAGGCGGCCTCGGCGGTGTGGACATGGAAGCCCAAGCCATCGGCAGCTTCGGCACAGGCGGCCAGGGTGGCATCGGAGAGGGTAAAACTGGCGTGGAGGCCAAAGGAAGGCGCCAAGAGTTCAGGCTGCTCTCGCTGGCACCACTGAGCAAAGCGCCGGTTCTCGGCAATACCTGCCCGGGATATTTCCATACCATCCCGGTCTGAGACCTCATAACACAGACCCGCCCTCAGGCCCAGCTCGCTAAAGGCCCGGGCCAGTTCATCCAGGGATCCCACCGCGGCAAAGGGACTGGCATGGTGGTCAATGAGGGTGGTGGCGCCATTCTTAATGGCTTCAATGCCGCTGACCAAAGCAGAGTAGTAATTGGCCTCGGGAGTTAAGACTTTATCCAGGCGCCACCACAAACCCTCCAGGATGTCCAAAAAGTTAGCGGGGTTGTAGCCGGGTATGGGCATCCCCCGGGCAAAGGCACTGTACACATGCATGTGGGTGTTGAGCATCCCCGGCATAACCAGGCCGCCCCTGGCTTCAATTACCTCGGCCTGGGGATACTGGGCAAGTACTTCCTCTTCCCTGCCCAGGGCGGTGATGGTACTCCCCGAAATGGCCACAGCGCCCCCTGGGATCACAGGGTTACCAGGATCCATGGTGATGACAGTTCCCCTCCGAATTACCTTCACGCTATCCCCGCCTTTCTCCGCAATTCTTGGGCGGCCTGGTTGCCCATGCGGGAGATTTCTCCCTCCTTCAGGGTAGTGAGGCGCCCCTGAAGCACCACCATGCGTCCATTGACCATGGTCATGTCCACAGTGGCGCCGCTGCCACAGGTGACTAGGGCGGTAATGGGATCCTGGCAGCCGGCATAGTCTATTGCGTCGGCCCGGATCAGGAAGAGATCCGCCGCCTTGCCCGGGGCCAGGACGCCGATATCCTTCCGGCCCAACAGGCCAGCGCTACCCCGGGTGGCCATGGACAGCACATCCCGGGCGCTTAGGCTATTGATGCCCCAGGTCAATTTCGCCACCAGCAGGGCCTCCTTGAGTTCGGCCAACATGTTGGAGCCATCATTGCTGGCGCTGCCGTCCACTGCCAAACCGACAGGAACGCCCAAGCTCAACATTTTGGGAATGCGGGCGGCGCCTGAAGCC
>DAIOXA010000207.1:1358-3726 GCA_036758185.1 Bacillota bacterium | reverse complement strand
CTAGGGCTGGCTGCAATTATTGCCTTGGGCAGCTATGGGGTTACTGCCGTAATGGACGATTATGAAGCTAGAATTGATGCCTTGAATTTAAGAATCGAAGAATTGCAGCGACAGCTGTCCGAAAGTCCCAGTAGCCTCGAGCTGTCTACACTTAGTTACACCACCGGTCAAGAAAACCAAAGTGCAGCCGACATAGCTGAACAAGCTGGGGCGTCGGTGGTGGGAATTACCATTACAACCCAATTGAGGGCTAACACGGGCTGGTTTAGTCCTCCCCAAGTCCAGGAGCAGACTAGTAAGGGTTCGGGAGTAATAATCTCTCAAGAAGGCTATATTGTCACCAATTACCATGTGGTAAAATCTTATATAGAGGGAACCAACAGTCAACTTGAGGTGTACCTAGCCGACGGTCGTTCTGCAGCAGCCTCATATGTAGGCGGGGATGAGCAGAACGATTTAGCTGTGATAAAAATTGGTCTTCAAGACCTGCCCGTTGCCCAAGTAGGCTCCTCTTCTGATTTAAGGGCTGGGGAGTTTGCCATGGCCATCGGTAGCCCCTTGGGCATGGAGGGTTCGGTAACTGTAGGGGTTATCAGTGGCATTGATCGCAAGGTGGCGGCGGAAAACGTGGCTGAAAGCCTGATTCAGACCGATGCCGCCATCAATCCCGGTAATAGTGGAGGTGCCTTGGTGGACGGTCAGGGTAAGGTAATTGGGATTAATACCATTAAGATAGCAGCCACTGATGTTGAGGGGATTGGCTTTGCTATCCCCATAGAATCAGTGATGCCCATTGTTGAATCCATCATGCTCCATGGTTACGTTCAAGGTCGCCCCGCCACGGGAATAGTAGGCACCGGCATCAGCAATCTTACGGCTCTATTCAACAATGTCCCCCAGGGCTTGCTGGTGACGGAAGTATCTCCCGGCAGTGCCGCCGATGTTGCTGGAATCCGGCAAAATGACATTATACTCCAGCTAGGTGGGACTGACGTACTATCCATGAGTGATATTAATCAGGTTTTGAAGCAGTATAAAGTTGGGGACGTAGTTGAGATTGAGTTCTATCGGGGTGGGAGCATCTATACAGCAACTCTCACCCTGTTAGAAGGAAGGTAGTTAAGGCAAAGGGGGCAACGCAATGTCACGCTTGATCTATTTGGCAGATGACGAGGAGAATATTCGCGAGGTGGTTAAGACCTTTCTGGAAAGCGAGGGTTATTCGGTAACTGCCTTTGCTGACGGGGAGAAGCTGTTGGCGGCATTTCGATCACTGCCATCGGACCTAGTCATCCTGGACGTTATGATGCCTGGCGCCAGCGGATTTGATGTGTGCCGGGAGCTTAGGAAAATCAGCACTGTGCCTATCATTATGCTCACTGCCCGGGATAGTGACCTGGACTATGCCACAGGAATTAATTTGGGCAGCGATGATTATTTTACTAAGCCCTTCTCCGCCATGTCCCTGGTTCTGCGGGTCAAGGCTATCTTTCGCCGAATTGACTACGATACCAACCAGGATAACAATCCCCGGGTCCTGTCCTTTGCCGACATAGTGCTGGATCAGCGTAACAAGTCTGTAACTGCCCAGGGCCGCCCTCTGGAGCTAACCCCAAATGAGTTTAGCCTTCTCGCCTACCTGGTGGATAATCAGGAGCGGGCGGTATCCCGGGAAGAGCTACTTAACAAGGTGTGGGGGTATACCACTGAGGTTGAGACCCGAGCCGCAGATGACACAGTAAGGCGGCTACGCAAAAAGATTCAGCATACCAATACAATTGTCGAAACGGTTTGGGGCTATGGCTTTCGCCTGAAAACCCAGAATGCCCATGGGTAAAGCACCGCGTAAACTCAGTTTTCGCACCAGGGTTCTGACCATGATTCTGCTCCTCATCATTGTTACCTTTCTGCTGATTCAAGGGGTTTTTAATTACCTAGTCAGAGAATATACGCTGAGCAGCGTCAACGAGCAACTCCAGAGCGCGCTCCGGGTGGATCCCGCCCGCCCCTTTTCTCGCTTGCCCCGGGGGCCGGCTGGCTCCGCCCAGGTAATTGTCGTTACGGCAGAGAATGTCTTGCTGCGGCCGGACTTTGGCTTTGGTCTTACCTACCTCCAGGATGCCCACGAGATTAATGCCTTGGTTACCCAATTGGCCAGGGAGAATGTCGACTTGCGCAGCAACAAAATTATGAATATCAAGGCTGAGGGCAGGGATTACTATTTTGTATCCCTCAACCAACCAGGGAGTGACTTCTTCTTTATTTACTACTTTGACATGACGGCAATTTCTGCCTTTGCCAGCAGGATAAACACCACCCTGCTCTGGGTCATGGTAATCGAAGGGTTACTGGCTATAGGTGTAGTTTT
>DAIOXA010000207.1:0-1338 GCA_036758185.1 Bacillota bacterium | reverse complement strand
GAAGTGACCCGCTTTGCCCAGAGACTGGGGCAGGGAAATTTTGCCACTTCCAGTATGGACTATAAGGATGCCGAACTGGCTGCCTTGGCAGCTAGCATGAACAAGGCTGCTGTCCAGCTGGATCAGTATGATAAGGAGCAAAAAGTGTTCTTCCAAAATGTCTCCCACGAGCTCCGCACTCCCTTGCAGGTGATTCGCAACCATGCTGAGGGTATCCAGCATGGGATTCTGAATACCGACAAATCCAGCAGCGTAATCATCCATGAGTCCGATAGGCTCGGAGACATGGTGGAGGATTTGCTCTACCTATCCCGAATTGATGCCATGTCTCCCGGCAGGAGGTTTGAGCTTGCAGATTTGCGAGAGATACTCTCCAACAGTGCTGAAAGGCAAGGGAGCCTTGCCGCCCAAAAGGGTATAGACTATATCTTTGACTTTGATTTGGATCCGGTAGAGTTTTTCTGTGATGAGCCGGGTATGGTTCGGGCCTTTGATAACTTAATTGCCAATGCCCTTCGTTATGCCAAGAGTCAGATTATCTTGGTCTGTAAGAAGGCCGAAGACAGGATAGAGGTAGCCGTGGTCGATGATGGCCAGGGGTTCAGCAGCGAGGATCTTCCGCATGTCTTTCAACGCTTCTATAAAGGCAAGGGCGGTGACCATGGTATAGGCTTGGCCATTGTCCAGGCTGTGGTAGCACAGCACGGTGGCGTGGTTGACGCTCATAATGATGGGGGTGCGATTATTACAATGAGCTTTCCCCAGGGGGAAAGAGATGGAACGGCTTAGGCCGTTTTTTTTGCGGCAATTCTGCCCCAAGTTTGCCGCCGGTTTTCGATAATATCTCTCCGGACGATGGATTAGAATAGGGGCAAGGCGGTAACGCTCTAAATTTGGCAACTTTAGGGGAGGAATGACTATGTACAATCTTCGCCGAGGCATACGCAATGTTCTGCGCAGTCCCCTGCGCACCGGGGTAGTAACCCTGCTGGTGGGGCTGGGGTTAGCCCTGGCCATAATGAGCCTTAGCATGAGCCAGGCCCTGGAGCAGCAGGTTGACCAATTGGCGGTGGAAATGGGGACAGAATTGCAGATTCGTCCTGCCGGCAGGTTTGGCGGTATGGGGATGGGAGAATCAACACTTACAGAGAGTACGCTGGCGGATATATCCCAGATGTCCCATGTGCAGTCTGTGGAAAAGGTCCTCACCTTTATGCAGCGGGGAGAACAGAGTATGGTAAGCCTCACGGGAATTGAGAGTACCGAGAGCCTCAATGTGTATGGAGGAGGAACTGCTACCCTAGCTTCGGGTAGGTTCTTTACCCCCGAGGACCAAGG
>DAIOXA010000206.1:3401-3730 GCA_036758185.1 Bacillota bacterium | reverse complement strand
CCTTATACTCGATAATAACAGGGTTGTTTTCTTCCGATAAGCCAAGGGAATCTATTCTGCCGCCATGGACAGGGCCAGTGGAATATTCACTTGCAACCAACCGGCAGTTGAATATCACTTCCAAATTACCTTCGATTAGATTTTGTAATTCCTTCTCATTAACGAATTTAGCTGGTCGAACTAGAGTCAGCTCTCCGTTACTTCTTTGAAATAAAGGCATACAACGCACCCCTTCTGTATCCAATATTTGGAGGTCTCTCCGTGCAATGTTCCCTTAATTTTATCTAATATTACCATAGTTCAACAACAGCTCTTGTCAATCCTGCCTT
>DAIOXA010000206.1:2762-3389 GCA_036758185.1 Bacillota bacterium | reverse complement strand
GAACTATATTATATAGGCAGTCGTGCTACAAATTGTTATGGCTATCTATACCTTCGCGGTCAAAAGGGCGCAACTTGCACCAGATTATGGGAGGGAAGTATATGTGGGGAATAATTGGCGCCTGGAAAATGGTTTATGACGGTATTATGAAAGGCTCCAAGATGTTGGACCTAGGCGGCCACGTCTTCGATGCCATTGAGTCTTGTGTCCGTCAGGTTGAGGACTGTGATGACTATACCTCTGTGGGTTACGGGGGCCTACCCAATTCCAAGGGCATAGTGGAGCTGGATGCCGCCTTTATGGACGGGGAAACCCTGTCCATTGGTGCAGTTGCCGCAATACGGGATTTCGCCAATCCCTGTTCCATTGCCAGGAAACTGATGTCAGAAGGGCTGAACAATTTTTTGGTGGGTCCGGGGGCCGAGAAATATGCCCTGGAGCACGGCTTTCCCCGCAAAAATATGCTCACCCACCAGAGCAAGGAGAGGTGGCTGGAGCACAAGGAAAAGGTGGAGTCCGGCGAGCTGCGGCCCTACATAGGCCACGACACTGTCTGCGCCATCGGCCTGGACCAGACCGGTCATATGGCGACCTGCACATCCACCAGCGGCCTCTTTTATAAGCGAC
>DAIOXA010000206.1:0-2752 GCA_036758185.1 Bacillota bacterium | reverse complement strand
CTCAACCAGCGGCTTGTTTTTCAAGACCCCGGGGCGGGTGGGGGACTCCCCCCTGCCCAGCTGCGGATTCTACGTAGACAATGCCTTGGGCGGGGCCTGCGCCACCGGCCTGGGCGAAGATATTATGAAGGGGGCATTAAGTTTCCAGGTTGTTCAGCTAATAGGCCAGGGGTATTCCCCCCAGGAAGCTTGCGAGCAGGTGGTCCTGGCATTGCACAACCTGCTGGTCTCCCGCCGCGGTAAGGCCGGGGACCTTTCGGTAATTGCCATGTCCTCGGAGGGGGAATTTGGAGCGGCCACTAATATTGAGGATTTCCCCTTTGTCGTCGCCACAAGCAAACAACCCCTGGCAATCTACAGGGCGGGATATGATAAAGGTGTTATTACAGTGAAAAGGGTGTAAGCATGCTGGAGATCATTGCCAACACAGTGGAGGATGCAATTAATATTGAGCAGGGCGGCGGGGACCGCATTGAACTGGTCAGCGCCCTGTCTGAGGGCGGTCTGACCCCCAGCTACGGCCTGATCAAGCAAGTCCTGGAGGCTGTGAAGATTCCCGTCAATGTAATGATCCGGCCCCATAGCAACAGCTTTGTATACAGTGAAGGGGATTTACAGGTCATGCTGGAGGATATAGAGCAGGCCAAGGCCCTGGGCGCCAACGGCATTGTCCTGGGGATGTTGGACCCTGATGGCAACATCGCCCTGGAGCAACTGAATGGCGTCCTCGGTCACTGCCAGGGGCTGGAAGTCACCTTCCACAGGGCAATTGATGAGACAAAGGATATTCTAGCCTCCACCAGGCTTCTGGCCAAGACATCTATTACGCGGGTCCTTTCCTCGGGAGGGCCGGGGAATGCAGAGGATAACCTTGTAGTGCTGAGGGAAATGCGGAATATCCTGGACGGAGCGGGTATGTTTTTATTGGCGGGTAGTAGTGTCAATGCCGATAACTGCCAAGCAATTCTCCAAGCAACCGGCGCAGATGAGTTGCATGTAGGCAACGGCGTCCGCCCAGGCAGGCCTCCCTTTGCTGGGGTAGGACTGCAGGCTGTCGAAAGAATGGCCAAGGCATACAGACAAGCTGTAGCACGGCTGTAATCCTTGGGGCTTATGAGAAATGACAAAGAAGGTGGCTGACCTGGGTCATTCACCTTCCACTTTTACAGTTTTTCAGTTCTTTGGCACGCCAGTATTAAAGAACGCTGAAGTTAGCCAACTCAATCCTTGGTCGCGCTTGCCTGCTTTGCCCCCTTAAGGATACTGCCAGCGGCAAACCCTGCTAGTAGCATTTCTACACTATTAGCTGCACGGTCTTTGATGCCTGCCGTTTGAAAAATCTCTGCTGCCCTATCGCAATAGCAAGCTTCACCTGATATTAAAAATGCTCTACGATAGTAATCAATTGCTAATAAGGGATTCCTTTCAAGCTGTTCTGCTACAGTGGCATAGAAGTCTACCCTTGCGTCTAGAGCGCTGATAAAGTTTTTGAGCCTGCGCGGAAAATCCCTATCAAAAGATATGTGTTCTGTTCTCACAAAGTCTGAAGGCATACGAAAATTACTCGTCTTAACTATTATCGTCTCTTTCCCCAGTGAATCCATACATCCCAGCTCGTAGAAAACATTAGACAATGTTTGTGCTGTCATGCTTTCATCAATGATTGCTATGCCAATAGGTACGCTCACTATTAGCTTCCATATCTTTAATAAATAGTCCTTCCCACTGGTGATGCTATCGGCATCAATTATATGATAATTATGTCTCTTAAAAAGGAAGCTTACCTGTTTTCTAATAGACTTGACCTTTTGAGGGACAGAAGCCCCGAGTTTTGTCATTAAAAAGCAGGTTCTTGGACTCCAAGACATGGGGGAAATACATGCATCGCCGCTAACAGGATCATAAAGAATCATTATCAGTTTCCGGCAGTTTTTCTGGCTATGGGAACATTCTTGTAAGGACCTGGGCTTTTTTTGTGACTGACTATTCTTCCCTCCGCCCGGTTAATCTTAACGTAACGATCAGTCCGTGGATTTTTGACTTGAACAACGGCAGCTTTCGGGGCCATAATGAACAGCCTCCCTCACAAATTATTTTGTGCCATGTCAAGCCTAGAAGCAATAATCGTGGAAATATTATACCATTAATCACCCTATCTTTCAATGAAAAACTGCGTAAAACTGTGTAAAAACCCCTTTGTGCAAAATGGTCCGTCGCACGCAACAGACCGGGCATCACCCGGTCTGTATTAATTAGAATTTATTTTCCGCTCTCCATCCCCTAATCTGTCTACAATGGTAGAGCTGATGGCCGGCAAAGGAGTCGATGAATTCGCCAACCCCTGTTTCCTGATTATCGCCGTACTGCCACTTTTCCTTTACCCCTTCTGGTCCGATTGCCTCAATCAAATCAACTGTATTCTGTCGAATCCGGTTCAGCTCCTCCAGAAGCTGCTCCGGGCTATGCCCTGCCCAGAGTTCGGCTGCCTCCCGGTTTAGCCGGTCTGTATCGCTTTCGCTGGGAAAGCCTGCGGGATTACCTCCCGCCACTCTTTCCTGAACATAATCCAGGCAAAACTGATTCCAGTAGATCAAATGGGCCAGCATGTCTCGGATCGGCCACTTATCTGGGGCCATGGGTTTAGAAAGAGCCTCTTGATCCAGTCCTGACAACGACTGTCGCAATTCCTCATGGGCTAGGTTAACCTTCATAACTTAATCCTCCCACTATAAAGTTTTATTTGCTCCTGTTT
>DAIOXA010000205.1:0-3734 GCA_036758185.1 Bacillota bacterium | reverse complement strand
GGCGCCGTCCAGGATCTCCTTAATATCATCGGGATTGCCCAGCTGATGGAAGACTGTACTTGCAGCCGCCATTTTTTCTTTTGCCCAGAAGGGCAGAGATAGTTGGTAACCAAACCGATCCAGACCCACCATAGCCACCAGCTCTGGCTGAGAACCCACGGCGAGGCCCCGAATTCTTGACTTTCCGGTCCCCCGCAAGTTCTTGTCTTCCGGGGCGCCCAGCAACAAAAGCCGCTCAAAAACTAAATGCTCCCCCCGCTGATGGATGACGGCCAGGAATTCCGCATCCTCCCCAGCCCTTTCTATGCCCCGCAAAAGCAGGCCTGAGGCCGAAACGGCTAACTCTGCCTGGGTATTAGCGGGATGGGCAGCCGTGACTTTGATAAGGGCGCCCTTGCCATGGGGATCCCGAGTAATGTTCCCCACAGTGACCACGTGGAAGGATCCGTACCGGCTCTGAGTTAGGAGCAACAGGCTGGCAATCAGAATTAACCCCAGGGCCAGCAAACGAAGGATCTTAGGTTGAAGCAATACTTTTATTCTCTGCAATGATATTCCTCCCCAGGTAGGCTTATTTTTTCAATTCGCCCCTGGGGTTGCCTTTTCCTGCCCCCAAAAACAGGAATCCTCTATTAAGGTGAGCTGGGGAATTCTAATCCTTTCGGTAACTCATATCCCTGCTACAGGCAAAAAAACAAGAACACCCGGACCAATTTTCTTTGTCCAGGTGTTTTACATTCATTACAAGCCCAGTTTCTTTTTCATGGCGGCTAGTTCGTCCTCTACCGAGGCGTTGACATCGGCGGCCTTGTACTTTTCCTCTAGGGCCTGAGCCTCGTCCACCGGTTGGGAGTCCAGCTCGGACATGGCATTGGCTTGATCCAACATCTTGTCTGCCTTGGCCTCCATGCGCTGAAAGGCGCCCATGTTGCCTTCCAACTTATCGGCGGATGCCCCCATCTTGTTAATCCTGTCCTGGGTCTTGGCCACAGAGACCTTGGCCTTGATGGCCTGGCGGCGGCTGTTCAGGGTGTTGATGTCTTTGACCAGCTTATCGTGAAGCTGGCGCATCTTGATAGCGTTCTCGTGGGCTGCAGCATAGGCAGTTTCCAGGCTGGCGCCCAGGTTCTCTAACTCTTGCTTCTTGGCCAGAAATACTCGGGCATCGTCCTCTTCACCGGCCAGCAGGGCCTTTTTGGCCAAGTCTTCGTACTTGGCTTCTTCCTTGTCGTTTTCGTCCACCAGTCTCTTGGTACGGCTTTCCTCCGCCATCACACCAGCAGTTTCTTTTTTGACCTCAGCTAGGTCGTCAGTCATTTTGCGCAGGTACTGATCCACCATCTTAGCGGGATCTTCTGCCTTGTCCAAGAGGGCATTGATGTTGGACGAAATGATGTCGGTAAATCTAGCTAAAATTCCCATGTCTTCAACCTCCTAAATTTGTTTTTTATATCTCTGGCTCTCTATTTTCAGGTTCCTCAGATGGGGGCACAATGGGCTCGGGGTCAATGATCTGAAAATCTACTATTTCCGGATCTATAGCTTCTGCATCTTCAGCTGGTTCTTCACTATCCTGGGCTTCATCGTGATATTTCTTGGCCAAGTCCTTGGCCTTATCATCGCCAAAGGTGTCCAAAGGCGTCTCAAGTATCCGCTTGGTCGCTTCGGCCTCCCGATTCTTCTGATCCTTGGCCTTTTGCCACCAAGAAAAGCCGATGATAATAATGATGACAATTCCCAGGACGATGAACACTGAAATCCAGGGAGATCGGTAGACCTTCATTATGTCTTTGCCGGCGTCGTTAAAGGACTTGCTGAAAAACTCCTCTTCACTGAGGCTGAGGTCGGGATAATACCTGTCGACATAATCCAAGAGAATGTCCATGGCCTCGTCATCAAGCACCGTCTTGGCCTGGTTGCCGGCAACATACCAAGTGCTATAATCGCTAGGGCGAGGCTCAAAGAAGATAAGAAGCAGGTGAGCCTCATCAGAGAACAACTGATCATACTTGGCAAAGGCAAAATCCTTGACTTGGCCCTCAGTGGGGTTGAGGGACCCGTTGATATTACCGGTAATATATAGATAAGGCTGAACGCCGGTCTTCTGATAAAAATTCTTCATACCCACCGTGAGTTTGGTGGAGTTTTGAATCCAGTCCAGCTCATCAGTATAATACCCCGTCTCCACTACGCTGCCCTTGGGTAGCGGTTGCCGATTAACTGTCGACCTGGTTATATTGCCTGAATCCCTTGGCCCAGAGCTAATAGATGCAATGACAATTATCGCAAAGACCAAAATAAAGATGAGGACAATAATGACTGGCACCGTAATGCAACCGCAACCACCACCTGAACTTACCCCTCCACCGCCCATACTGGTGCGGCGATTAGTGCCAAAGGTAGGACCCATTGAAGGTCGGGACGTCCGGGATGAGCCAAAGGAGCCGGAACCACGACTGGAACCGCCAAAGCTACCTCCGCGACTGAATCCCCCGCCGCCGCGGCTAAATCCCCCGCCGCCACTTCTACCGCCAAAACTACGACCGCCGCCACCGCCAAAACTACGGCCGCCGCCAGAAAACCCTCCACCTCTCCGTCCCATTTAGGTTACTCCTTCCCAAATGTACTGAAAAATAGCCTTACACAAATATATTATCTATGCCGTCCGGGGATAACCAATTAACCCCAGATTGATATCTAAGCTAAGATTATCACGCCGATTATAAAATTACAATGATTATAGTACCTACAATGCCCCTAGCTAAGGATGATAATCCATTCCCAATGATAATGAAATAGATGTTTCTTACAGCGGCAGGAATTCTATAAAAGTTCGCAGGAGATGGGAAAGCCACCCGCCTAAGGCCGGCGCTATTCAGACCTATCCAGACTTGGCTGAAACCCTGGAACTCATTGGGCGAGAAGGAGTTGAGTCTTTCTATACTGGACAGCTGGCCAAGGAATTGTGGCGGCAACAACTGCAGCTGGTGGCGACTTGAGGGCTGAGGATATTGCTGATTACCAGGTTCGGGTCATCAACTACATCTTTGGCGCTGGGGTAGCGGTGCCTGGGCGCGGAATACTACTCAACAACCAAGTAGCAGACTTCACCGACGACCCTGATTCCCCTAACGCCCCTGCACCCAATAAAACTCCCCTCAGCAATATGGCCCCCACCACTGTCACCCCGGATGGGCGCATTGTATTGGCCATTGGCTCTCCCGGCGCCCGGCGGATTGTCACCGCTCTGGGCCAGGTCTTGCTCCCCCAGAGAGTATTTGATCGCCGCAGAGATGGCGATGCCTTCGCGAAATAGAGATGACATGGCAAGACCTCGCTGGACCCAGCGAGGTCTTATTAACGAACACCAGATCAAAGACCCTCATTTCCCCCTCCCCAATATGTTCACATGAATATATTGGGGGGGGAATTGTGTTAACAGACTTACTTTCATGCACTAAAACAATTCATCCAGCAGAAGATAGTACTTTATTTTCTTCCAATCTGGTTCTATGCCCAGCAAGTCAAAAAACAACTTAACATGTTTTTCTTCCCCAATATCCTGTATAGACCTGACGCAGAAAGCAATATCATACCACCTGTCCGCCTTACCGCTTCTCCCAAGATCAATCAATCCGCATATTTTATCATTCTTCACCAAAATGTTACTGTCTCCTAGATCGCCATGTGAAAAAACCAATTCCTCCCGAGGCTTTTTCATCTTTAAAAAATCA
>DAIOXA010000204.1:0-3755 GCA_036758185.1 Bacillota bacterium | reverse complement strand
GGTCACCAACGGTTTCGTCGAGGCCCAGCCCTGGCGAGAGTTGCTGGAGCATATCGATGCCGTCAACATCGACCTCAAAGCCTTTTCCGAAGACTTTTATCAGCGGGATTGCGCCGGGCGCTTGTTACCGGTGCAGCAAGCTATTGCCGCTGCTGTGGACAAGTGTCATGTAGAGGTGACCACCCTCTTGGTTGAGGGGCACAATACAGCGCCTGCAGAGATTAGGAACCTCAGCGCCTTCCTGGCCGACCTCGACCCAAATATTCCCCTGCACCTCGCGCGTTACCATCCCGCCCATCGCTGGCGGCAAGCCGCCACCAGCCCCAGCCTCATTCTTGAGCTGGCCGATGTGGCCCGGGAAAGGCTGAATTTTGTCTATCCCGGCAATCTCCCCCAATCCCTGCAAGCCCTGACCCTCTGCCCCCATTGCGGCCATATACTCATTGAGCGTAGCCCTAATCTCTACATTGCGGTGCAAGGGGGGCAATGTCCCTACTGTCAGCAGTCGGTGAACATTATACTCTAGAGGAGTGATCTCATGAACAAGCGAGTAGTAATCGCCCTGGGCGGCAATGCTATCCTGCAGCCAAAGCAAGCGGGGACGGCGGAAATTCAAATTGAAAATGTCAACAATACCTGCCGACAATTGGCTGGCCTCATTGAGCAGGGCTACCAGCTGGTAATTACCCATGGCAATGGCCCTCAGGTGGGAAATGTCCTCTTGCAGAACGAGGAAGCCAAGGCCAAGGTTCCCCCCATGCCCCTGGATATCTGCGGCGCCCAGACCCAAGGCTTCATAGGCTATATGATTCAGCAGGGGATGCAAAATCTACTACCCCGGCACAATGTGGGAACTGTCCTCACCCAAGTCTTGGTTGCCAGTGATGACCCCAGCTTTAAAAATCCCACCAAGCCCATTGGACCCTTTTATACCCAGGCAGAAGCCCAGGAACTGCAAAGGGGAAAGGGCTATTATCTGGTGGAAGACAGTGGTCGCGGTTGGCGCCGGGTGGCGCCTTCCCCCGTCCCCATTGCCATCATCGAAAAAGAATTGATCCAGTTCTTGTTGGAAAGGGATGCAGTAGTCATTGCCGCCGGTGGCGGCGGTATCCCCGTAACAAGGGATGCTCAGGGAAGACTACAGGGAGTTGAAGCCGTCATCGATAAAGACTTGGCGGGACAACGCCTGGCTATGGATATCGGCGCTGACGTTTTTCTCATCCTCACCGATGTAGAAGCGGTGGCTATAAACTGGGGCAAGCCCAACCAGGAGTTCCTCCATCGCTTGACCGTCGCTCGGGGCCAACAACTTCTGGACCAGGGGCATTTTAGAGCAGGCAGTATGGGGCCAAAGGTGGAGGCGGCAATCCGTTTTGTTCGAGGGGGTGGGGGCATGACAGTTATAGCTCCCTTGACCAAGGTGTCCGAGGCCCTCCAGGGCCAAGCGGGGACCGTTATCACCAGGTAATAAAAATAAGGCCCACAGCAGTATACTGTGAGCCGGGCCAGGCTACTTATGTGAGTAGTTTTATAATCGTTTCATAGACCAGTTGGGGTGCGACATTGAAGGAGTAATCCTTTTCCAACCTTTCGGTAAACTTATGTGCATCCTTGCCGAAGGGTCCAATATTGACAACGGGAAGGTTCAGTTTTTGCATGTCGTCCAGGGGCAGGCTATACTTCGCCCCAAAGCCAGGCATATTCTTTTTCAGGGAATCCACAGCATCTACGCCCTGAGGAGCTGTGGCATAGCTCAAATCAGAGATGTAGGGATAAAATTTCTTCATCTTGATGTCATAGCTGGTGTCGGCTCCGTTTATTACCTCTTGCACCACATTCAACAGCTTATTCTCCAGCGGCGTTTCCCCCTTTACGTAGACATGGGGGTAGTACGGCGGTGAAAAGTATGCAACCACCACTGGACTCTGATTGGACCACATGCTATGCAAGGTTTCTACCATGCGCAGAGCATGAATTCTCTCATCAATGCTGTCATCAGCCAGCAATTCCTGCTCAAGTGTAGCAAGAATTTCATCTACTTCCTGGCCTTTCTCTGCTTTAACCGCTTGGTATAATTCGCCATAAGAGATAACCTTTATCTGCCAAGGTAGCTCTTCATGGGGGAATCTGCTGGCCAGGCAGTACTTCTTGTACTCTTCGTTGAGGCTATCTATGACCTTCTGGAAGGCAATTTCCGCCCCCGCCATCACCTTGGCCAATATCTCATCAGGACCGCTGCTATGTGTTCCATAATTAAAGTACAGGTGACTGGTCTTGGCCGTTTGCACCGAGTATTCTTGTTTCAAATCCTGCTGGCGAAGGGAAATGGGGGGGACGGTGACTTCCCCTTCGGCCTCGTCACAGTACTTGGTGTTGAGGTCAATCTCCTGGAGGATGGCGGAAGATATTTGGTTGGGGTCCAGGCCCTTAAAGGGATCCCCACAATGGGCTTCCGAGCCAACGATGAAAAAACTGGGCATTAGCTTGCCGATGGTGCCAACATAGATGTACCTTGTATTATCTCCCTCAAATCTGGGGGCGCTGTAATCTGTGTCCAGCAGAGCTAAATACTCAAAGCCTTCCTGTTCCTGGAGGCGGATCAACTCTGGTACCACCGAAAGCATGCCGCCGGAATTACCTTCCTCATCGCAGACAGCAGCGAAAACAAGATTGCCTTCAAAGCTGGCGATGTCCTCGGAAATTGATTCCATTATCGTCATCAAGGTGGCTACTCCACACTTCATGTCGAAAACCCCTCGTCCAAACAAGTATTCTCCGGTATTAAGATCTGTCAGCACATCCTGGGGGAGGGCAACTTCTTTTAATTTTGTCGTCAACTCCAGGGGGCTAGTGGCGAATTCCTCAAGGGCTGCATAATCAGATGTGCCCACAGTGTCGGTGTGCCCAATAAGGACCAGGGTCTTCTTGCTTTTCCCTGCTTCGCCCTTTACTGTGGCCAGGACACTATTCCTGCCCAGGGGATCGTCTTTAACGGGGACATACTTTACTCTCTCCGGATGGCGGCGAAAATAGCTCATCTGGCAAAATTTCTCATATATCCGTTCTACGACATCATTCTCGTCCTTGGTTCCTACTATGCTGCGGATGCTAGTCAATTCCAGAGTAAGGTCTTGGATTCTTTGGCTAGTATTGTCCTTCATATTAACCTCCTGTAGAAAGATTAGTACTGAACTAACGATGTACTAATCCTATCATAATTAGCAGCATTATTGTAGCTATCAGGCTTTCTTGATGTCCTAAGGTCATACTTTGTCACATTTCGCTGTAACTATGTGTTCCCCAAATATGGTCAAGTGTGGTAAAATAAAAACAAAGCCGCAATATTGACGCCAAATTGTCGGGCAATTAATTATTAGTTGCAACCTTAAGCGACATACCGCTTAGGAATATATTTTTGGTAGAGGAGGATTTTTTTTGGCAATCAAAGTAATTATTATGGGTGCAGCTGGTAGGGATTTCCACAATTTTAATGTCCACTTCCGGGATAATAAGGCTTATGATGTGGTGGCCTTTACGGCTACCCAAATTCCGGACATTGAAGGCCGGGTATACCCGCCAGTCTTGGCTGGGAAGCTATATCCCCAGGGTATTCCCATTCATGCTGAGGAAGAACTCTCCCAGCTCATTAAAGAGCATAAGGTAGAGCAAGTAATCTTTGCCTATAGCGATGTTCCCTACACCGTTCTGATGAACAAGGCCTCGGTGGTCATGGCTGCCGGAGCCGATTTTAGAAT
>DAIOXA010000203.1:1962-3764 GCA_036758185.1 Bacillota bacterium | reverse complement strand
ACAAGGCTAAGGGCTGTACCGGCCTTGTGGCCTTTGGCGGCGGTTCGCCCATGGATTGTGCCAAGGGTGTTGCGGCCCGGGTTGCCCGGCCCAACAAGAGCATTCCCAAGATGAAGGGGCAGCTGAAGATCCTAAAGAAGACCCCGCCTTTAGTGGCCATCCCCACCACCGCTGGGACCGGCAGTGAGGTTACCCTGGCGGCGGTTATCACTGACTCTAGGACCCATGAGAAATATGCCATCAATGATACGGTCCTGATTCCCAAGTACGCAGTGCTGGATCCCCTGCTGACTGTTGGCTTGCCGCCCCACATTACCTCCACCACTGGCGTAGATGCCCTTACCCATGCCGTGGAGGCCTATATAGGCAAGAGCAACACCCGTCAGACCAGGGCCGATGCCCGGGAGGCCATTAAGCTCATCTTTGATAATCTCTATACCGCCTATACTGATAGGGGCAACTTGGTGGCCCGGGCCAATATGCAAAAAGCCGCCTACCTGGCGGGGGCAGCCTTTACCCGGGCGTATGTGGGCTATGTCCATGCCATCGCCCATACCCTGGGCGGGTTTTACTCGGTGCCCCATGGCCTAGCCAATGCAGTGATCCTGCCCTATGTCTTGGATTACTTTGGCCAATCTGTCCGCAAAGAGCTGGCGGAACTGGCCGACTTGGTTGGCTTGAGTACGCCTGGGGATAGTGCCGCCCAGAAGGCAGGGCGCTTTATTGAGGCTGTGAGGGAATTAAACAACAAGATGGATATTCCTGATAAGATTGCCGGTATTGAAGATAAGGATATTCCCCTGATGGTGGAGCGGGCCCTCAGCGAGGCCCATCCCCTGTATCCTGTGCCGAAAATAATTCCTAAGCAGGAATTGATAGAAATCTATCAATCTATTAAGGAGTAATGCCTATGTATGGATATACCGGCCGCATTGCCAAGGTCAACTTAAGTAATGGTGAGGTTTCAGATTATCCCTTTTCCCAGCAGGACCGGGAAAAGTACGTAGGTGGCAAGATCCTCGCCGCCAAGATCATCTATGACTCTGTTAGCAGCAGGGTGGATCCCCTCTCGGAGGAGAACCCGGTGGTTATCTCGACATCTCCCCTTACAGGATCCACTGCGCCCTGCTCCTCTAGGTTTAATGTCTCTACATTTTCACCCTTGACGGGCCTGCTATTGTCCTCCAACTGTGGCGGCAACTTTGGCCTGCACCTCAAGCGAGCAGGCTTTGATGCCCTGATCATCACCGGCAAGAGCCTGGATAAGGTCTACCTGGACATCTCCGAAGTGGGGATTGGGATTAAGGATGCAACAGACCTCTGGGGCAAGACTACTGGAGAGACTCATGAATTGCTGGGCCCCAAACGAGGGAAGCTGGTCATTGGCCCGGCGGGGGAGAACTTGGTCCGCTACGCTTCCCTCTTCAGCGAGGAGAGGGTTGCCGGTCGGGGTGGCGCTGGCACAGTCTTTGGCTATAAGAACCTCAAGGGACTGGTGGCCAGCGGCAAGCAGAGCATAGAGTTCCACGATAAGGAAGGGTTTAAGGCCCATAACCAGGCCTGGATTAAGCAACTGCGTTCCCACCCCATGACGGGAGAGCAATTGCCCAAGCTGGGCACGGCGGGATTTGTCCGGGGGATGCAGCGCCAGCACCTCCTGGCTACCAAGAACTATGCCCGGGGCAGTTATGATGACTATGACATGCTCAGTGGCCAGGCCCTGCGGGAGAAGTACTTAGTTACTAATGGTGGTTGCGTTACCTGCCCCATTCATTGTGGCCGGGTGGTGGAGGCCAATGGTA
>DAIOXA010000203.1:0-1952 GCA_036758185.1 Bacillota bacterium | reverse complement strand
AGAAGGTTAAGGGTCCGGAGCTGGAGACCATCGCCCTCCTGGGTAGCAACCTCTTGAATAATGACTTGGAGAGTATCATCCGGATTAACTACCTCTGTGATGAGTACGGATTGGATACCATTACCTTTGGCAGCAGCGTCGGCTTGGCCATGGAGCTCAATGAAAAGGGTCTCTGGAATAACGGCCTCAGTTTTGGCGATGTCAGTGGTCTGGAAGAGTTGGTTAAGCTGGTGGCCACCAGGACCGGCTTCGGTGACGATATTGCCCAGGGGACTAAGCGCATGTCCGAAAAGTATGGCGGCAAGGAATTTGCCATGCATGTCAAGGGCTTAGAAGTGGCGGCCTACGAGCCCCGGGCGGCCCAGGGTATGGGGTTAGGCTATGCTACCTCCAACCGGGGCGGTTGCCACCTCAATGGCGGTTACCTGGTGGCCCTGGAAGGCCTGGGGCTTAGGATCAGCGGCGCCTCCACCATGGGCAAGGCAGCCTTTGCCATCTTCTTCCAGGATTTCATGGAGGCGGTATCCGCCGGGGGGACCTGCCTCTTTACCACCCTAGCAGTGTTACCAGGACCAATGATTAGTAAGCCGGATAGCAGTATCGCCAAGGTGATCAACAAGCTGACCCCTACCTTTGGCGGGGTGGTCCGACTTCTTCATAACCAGCCATGGCTGATGAGCATGAATATTAAGGCCATGATGCCCTTCCCTTATGCCATTCGCTTGGTTACGGGATACAAGATGAACATAGGAAAGTTCATTGCCGCCGGAGAACGGGGTTTTAACCTGGAGCGGGTAATTAACATCCGTCAGGGCCTAAAGAGTAGCGATGATACCTTGCCCCAGCGCCTGCTCAAGGAACTGCAACGCTCCGATGATAAGCATAGCAAGGTCAAGTTGGACAAGATGCTGAAGAAGTATTACCGGATTCGGGGCTGGGATGAGCAGGGCGTACCCACCCAGAGTCGTCTGAAGAGGCTGGGAATTGGTGGATAACGCATAGAGAAGGGGCTGCCTGGTGCAGCCCCCTTTAAAATCAATTGCTATGCTGGGGTCATGTCTTTCTCGGCCTGGCGGTCCCAGTGCCGGTGCTTGCTTACGGCCTTGACAAATTCTTGGCAGAAGTCATCTGTCTCGGTGGAGTATGTCTTAACAACCCAGGGCAAGGCTCGGTTTGTTAAATTGCACTGGAAGCCCCTGCTGGGTGTTCACTCCCTGGTCTGAGATGAGGACCAAAAGATAGCGGGCAAAGCCCCGGACTTTAACCGCCGGGAACCTGTGGAATGCCATTGAGAATGGCGACTACCGAACCTAAAGGTGTTGACTCCAAAGCCCTCCATCATTCGGAAACTGCGGGGGATGGCCCTATCCGACAGCAGCCATATAATCATATGTGTCAGCTCCGGAGTGCTGATGGCAAAGTCCCAGAAGGTATCGTGGGCCGCTGAGGCCTGGGCATTTCATTATCCTGTTCCGGTTTGATGGAGTGGACAATATCTGGGAATTTTGGGTACCTTCCATTACCTGTAATTGAGTATCCCTTTTCCCAGAAAGTTCATGCCTAGAACAACAACTCCCCTCGCCCTTCCCTCAGAAGGTGACAATTTGCAGCGCCAGGTTATTGTGGTCAGGCAATTAGAGCTGGGGAAGGAGCAGGGAAATTCTCCTTTACCTTTATCCGTTAGTTTGGTAATATAAAGTTGAAAATAAAATAACGGTCTAGGGGTGCTCCTAAAAGGGGCTGAGATAGGGCTGTATAGCGCCTGACCCATAACCTGATCAGGGTAATGCCTGCGTAGGGACAGTATTGTTGCACCTAAGCGCGCTTTGCGTGCTTTCTATTTGCAACATAAATGCAGGCGTGCCCAGGGCACGCCTGCAATGTTTTTCCCTGGACCGGAGGGAGGAAGTATTATGAAAACACGTTTTACCACTCATATCATTGTCGAGGCC
>DAIOXA010000202.1:3424-3767 GCA_036758185.1 Bacillota bacterium | reverse complement strand
CCCGGGCGGCGGTTATGTCCACGCCCCGGTGGAAGCCGTTGCGGCGGTTACCGAAGGGTGAGGATATTGAACCTGCGTTTAAGGGAAAACGAAACATATCCGTGGGGCGAGCAGGCCAATGCCCCATGCCCGTCTGCACCACTTTGCCAACCGGCTGGCGAGTAACGGTGGACGAAAGCTGCCGACGCCGGACTTCTACACCATTGACCTTTTCCACCTGGTAGAGGACTTGCCGGCTCCCGTCAGAACCAGCTCTAAGGACCTTATCTTCACGTACCGACATGTCAGAGTTGACCTGGTATTTAACGGGGCGGGCTATGGTCTCGGTGACCTGCAGTTCTTC
>DAIOXA010000202.1:0-3404 GCA_036758185.1 Bacillota bacterium | reverse complement strand
TGGATTGTATCGCTGGTTACGTTGGGATTGGCGTCCCGCAGCCCGGCAACAGATGTATTATAGGAACGGGCAATGCCAGAAAGGGTGTCCCCCCTGAGGACGACATAGGTGCTGATTTCTTCCTGGCCGCTGAGGAGAAGGGCCAATACCGTATCCCGCTCCATAACAAATTCTGGATTGATAGGTCTCTTTTCAATGCGGACGTCTTCAAGAATTTCTGTAGAAACCAGGGTGCGATTCGTCCCCTGGGGCTGAAAGTAATCCTCAACCTCCTCCATAAGTTCCAGGGCAGTCTGCTGGGAATCCACCAGGGCAACAGTCTCCCCGTCAACTACCATGGCCCAGCCGCTGGCGGAATAGGTCGCCACATCTTCAATCCCCGCCCTAACAGCTTCTGGAGAAGTATGGGTAGACCAGAGGCGGACTCGATTGGCCTGTACTGTCTCGTTCATGACCAAGTCGCAATCCCATCGCTCCTCAGCCTGGGTGCAAATATCCTGGATTATACTCTCATACTCCTCTAGGGTGCTGAGGTAGCCCACGGTGTTTCCGGCTATGTTAATCTCATATACCCAGCGGGGTGTGAATAAAAGATAGAAGGATCCTGCAACGGCCGCTACAACAATAGCCAGGGCGAGGATCCAGATAGGCTTCTTAGCCATAGAATCTTCCTTTCCGCCAAACTAATCCTACTTTACATTCGTCCAGAAGATGGAAATACCCTGTTGTTAGAATATTCCCGCTTGGACTACTATGTGGCTTCTGCTGCCCATTCCCGAGCCAGAAGTCCATATACTACGTGATCGACATAGTGATCATACAGCCATTCGGCCTCCCGAATAACCCCTTCTTCTTTAAAGCCCAGGCGTTGGGGGATAGCTCGACTGCGGTGGTTTTCCACGGCGCAGCGGATTTCTGCCCGATTGAGGCCCAGGCGGATAAAGGCGTGGCAGAGCATAGCCTTACATGCCACCGTCATCAGGCCCTTGCCCTGGTAATCTTGTCCCAGCCAGTAGCCAATAACAGTGGAGTGGTGTCGCCAAGAGAATTTGCACCCGATTATACCGGCCATTTTCCCCTGGGACCAGATGCCGACATAGAGTTCCCGGCCTTCGGCGTATAGCTTCAGGGCTTCCTTAATCCATAGTTTGCTGTCCCGCAGGCAAGTGGTAGCGTCCACCCAGGGTAGCCACTGGCGCAGATGATCTCTGTTAACCAGGATCAGGTCAATCATGTCCTGGGCATGGCAATGCTCCAATAGGGCCAGGTAGGCCTCGCTACCTATGGGTTTGCGAAACATAATAAACTCCTCCTTCAGGGGATCAGCAAATAGCCTTGGCAAATATTGTCAAGGCTATTGTAACCTATTTTTTCCCTTTGGTAAAGTACCCAGTTTAACAAGCCAAGTGTATCGGGCCAATAGCAAAAAAAAGGCTGATAATCAGCCTGAAATTTGACTCTGGATTATACTTTCGGGGTTGGCGGACATGAGATTACGATAGTGGATAAAGGTCTGACGGTCGAAGAGCACAAAGCGAACCCGCCTGACATGGCGAAGCAGAGGCGCAATCTTTCCCACGGCGCTCAAGGCTAGGGCAGTGGTACTTACCGGCGGCTTGCCCAGGCTGCCGGACATCAAAGAAGGAAAGGCTATGGAATCCAAGCTATGCTCTTCCGCCAAGAGCAAGGCCTGGATATAGCACTGCTCCAAGAGTTTGGCCGCCTGCTCACTCCTGGGACTTGGGGGCAGACAGTGAATTACATACTTGTTGGGCAACAGGTATGCCGATGTAATAACTGCCTTTCCGGGCCGGAGAGGAGCATGGCGGATGCACTCCTGGTATAGGCCTGGCCCGGCCTTACTGTGAATAGCCCCAGATACCCCAGGTCCGGGTGTCAAGCAGGGATTGGCGGGGTTGACAATTGCGCTTATATCCTGTTGTGCCGTTAGATTGCCGATGCTACAGTCCAGTGCGATGCCGTCAATAAGTAAGCGCATGTTTCTTATTCCTCCCAAAGATTTTACTATAATATGCGCAGGCCCTTTGGAATTTATGTCCATTGTTTCCGGTTTGCGGTAAATTTAGGCCAGCTGCCCTAGCCCTGAGAAAGAAATCAGTTTAAAGCCGTAGCGCTGAGGGAACTCCTCTTTGCTATAGGCGCAGACCACCGCCAGTTCCCGCTCCCTCTGCCAGGTATAGGCCGAGACTGCCTGCAAATCGGCATCCACCATGCCGGGGTGGCAGCGGAATTCCACCGTCTCGGCCTGACAATTACCCAGAAGGCGCTCAAAATTTGGCCTGTTGGCCCCCCTGTCCTGAAATGCATCAATGAGATCTTCGGTGGTGGCGGCGCCGGCTCTACTATAGCGTGACCGCTCCTGGGGGACAAGGCGCAGGGGCAAGTTGTGGCAAGTGGCGAAATCCAGAAGGATGGGGAGGACATTGTCCAAGGTATGGATGTCATCATGGCTGTCGATATGGGTTGGCTTTATGCCAGTATGCAATAGGCGATTATACTGGTTGAACAGCTCCCTAGCGATGTCCAAGGGATCGGCCTGGGCCAATTGCCCTGGATCGCTGTGGAACATGCCCTTGTCGTTAACCAGGGTGGGAATGAGCTGGGGGTCAGTGAGGGGACTGCCCACCGTGAGATTAAATTGCAAACCAACACCGAGCCCCGCCAATTTGCTTACCAAGGATGCGGCATGGGGCCAACAGGGCATGTTTACCAGGGCTGTAGCGCTGGTGATAATCCCTAAGCGAAAGCCGTGGACAATTCCCTTATTGACGCCCCGGGTCAGGCCAAAATCATCGGCATTGATAATAAGCGTGCGCAAAATATCCAACTCCTTGCTAACTGTATTCTAATCTACTGCCGTGTTACAATAGTCCCAGGAGGCAAGTGCTGTGAAACTGGAACAAAGCTTTTTCGCCCGACCCACTCTAGTAATGGCCCGGGACTTGCTGGGCCGGGTCTTGGTGCGCCGAACTCCCCAAGGTGCCTGCGCCGGCATCATCGTCGAAACCGAGGCCTATACCCTGGGCGATCCCGCCTGCCATGCCAGCCGAGGCAGAAGTAACAGGAATGCCAGTATGTTCGCTGCCCCCGGACACGGCTATGTGTACATAATCTATGGAATCCACCATTGTTTTAACATTGTCAGCGGCCAAGAGGGTGTGGGTGAAGCCGTCTTAATTCGGGCCTTGGAACCCGTGGCAGGAATTCCCCTGATGCAAGAACGCCGGAGCACCCAAGATATTAGACTACTCTGCTCAGGTCCCGCCCGCCTATGCCAAGCCCTGGCCATCACCACCGCCCAGGATGGCATCGCCCTGCTGGGAGAAGAGATCTTTCTCTTGGCCGGTCGGGCAGCGCCCCAGGTGGCAACCACTCCCCGCATC
>DAIOXA010000201.1:0-3776 GCA_036758185.1 Bacillota bacterium | reverse complement strand
TCGCCTATAATCACTTGCCAGAGAGCAGTGGTTATTGGCATGCTGACGGACAATTGTTCTGCCATTTTGGTTGCCGTTTCGGTCGTCGCCACACCTTCCACCACCATCCCGGTCTTTTCCAGAATGGAGTCCAGGCTTTCACCCCTGCCCAGGGCATGGCCCGTCCGCCAGCTGCGGCTGTGCTTGCTGGTGCAGGTGGCGATGAGGTCGCCAATTCCCGCCAAGCCTGCGAAGGTTACCGGCTGAGCACCCAGCTTAATCCCCATGCGGGTGATCTCGGCAATGCCCCGGGTCATCAGGGCGGCTTTAGTATTATCTCCATACCCCAAGCCGTCGCAGACCCCTGCAGCCAAGGCAATGATATTTTTTAACGCCCCTGCCACTTCTACTCCGACAATATCTGGGTTGGTGTACACCCGGAACTTTGGCGTCATGAAAATGTCCTGAACTGCTTTTGCTGCCTGGGGGCTATTGCCGGCGGCCACCGTGGCGGTGGGAATGCCCCGGGCGACCTCTTCGGCGTGGTTGGGACCGCTGAGGGCCACTACTCTCTCTTCATTTCCGGCGACCTCAGCTATTACCTCCGAGCAGCGCAGAAGGGTCTCTCGTTCAAAGCCCTTGCTGAGGCTAACGATGGTAGCGTGACTGCCTACAACGCCTTTTAAGGCCTCCACCGTGCCCCTGACGGCCTTGGACGGGGTGGCAATGACAATTACCCCCTTACCGGCTACAGCAGCGTTTAAATCGTTGGTAATCTCGATGCCTGCTGGCAGCAGGATGCCAGGCAAGTACTGGGTATTCTCTCGACTCCTCTGGAGCTGGGCGCAAAAGTCTCGCCGTCGGGCCCACATCGTCACTTTGTGCCCCCTTTTGGCTAAAACCAGGGCAATAGCTGTACCCCAGCCCCCAGCGCCCACAACTGCTATTTCTGTTGTCGTCACCCTACTCGCCCCTCTTTCTAGTGATAAAGTGTATAGGTGTTCCGGCAAAGCCAAAGGCCTCGCGAATCCGATTTTCCAGGTAGCGCAGCCAGGAAAAGTGAAGTAGTTCGGGACTGTTGGCGAAGAGGACAAACCTGGGCGGCTTTACAGCCACCTGAGTTATATAGAAGACCTTAATTCTTTTGCCCTTGGCCGAAGGCGGGTTAGCCAAGACGGCATCGTTGAGGAGGTCATTGAGGAGGCCGGTGCCGATGCGGCGCTGATATTGTTCCATGGTATCCTGAATCAGGGGAAAAAGCCGGGTAAGCCTGGCGCCCGTCAGGGCCGAAAGGAACTCGATATTGGCGTACTCAATAAATTTAAGCTCTTCCCGCAGGGACTTTCTGAATTGCGCCATAGTATTGGTTTCCTTTTCGACTATGTCCCACTTATTTACGATGATGATAACTGCCTTGCCCGCACCATGGGCGATGCCGGCGATGCGCTTATCTTGTTCGGTCAGCCCTTCTCGGCCATCCAAGATGAGTAGGGCAATGTCGCAGCGCTCTGCAGCGCGAATGCTCCTGAGCATACTGTAGTACTCAATCCCCGATTCCATCTTGCTCTTTTTGCGTAGCCCTGCAGTGTCTATGAAGGTATAGGACTCACCATCATGAACTACTCGAGTGTCGATGGCGTCCCGGGTGGTGCCGGGTAATTCGCTGACTACCGAACGCTCCTGACCCACCAGGCGGTTAAACAGGGATGACTTGCCTACATTGGGGCGGCCAATAAGGGCCACGGCAATGGACTCATCCTCTTCTTCTATGGGGATATGCTCTAGGGCCTCCATGACTTGATCCAAGAGGTCACCGATATTCAAGCCATTGGCTGCTGAAATGGGCACGGGGTCTCCTAAGCCCAACTCATAGAACTCCAGCAGCAGCTGGTCGCTGTTGACAAAGTTGTCTACTTTGTTGACGGCCAGGGTGACGGGTTTGTTGCTCCGGCGCAGTAGTGACGCTACTTCCCTGTCATCGGAGGTGAGGCCGCTCTTGGCATCCACCATAAAGATAATGGTATCACTGTCGTCGATGGCCTCTTGGGCTTGCCGGGTGACAGCTTGGGACAGGGGATCGTCGTCCCAAACAAAGCCGCCGGTGTCCACCAGCATAAAGCTGTGCCCGCTCCAGTCTGTCTTGGCATAGAGCCGATCGCGGGTCACTCCCGGGGTGTCTTCCACAATTGCTAGCCGCCGCTGCATGATCTTATTGAATAAGGTCGACTTGCCTACATTAGGGCGACCAACTACCGAAACGATGGGAATCATAATAATACCTCATTTCTCAGGATGTTGACAATGTCCAGGACATCGGCGGCAACCTGGACAGTCTTGTCCAAGGACTGGGCCAAGTCATCCACCCTATAGTCATCTAAAAAACATCCTGCCCGGACCGACACTTCGGGGATCAGGAGCAGGTCATACTCTCCAGCGCCTTGTACTGCCTCCAGGATGTCGGCCCCGGCCAGTAAGCCTGCCACAGTTATCTGGGCGCCAAGAAATTTGTTCTCCACTGCCAGTACATCAACGCTGCTATCGGGAAAAACCCGCATCAGCTCAGCGGCAACGGTTTGGAGGGTCGGCGCCGCCGCGCAGCCAGTGACAATCAACACACGGTGAGGCTTGCCCACCATGGCCGGCATTTGCCGGAGCGCTTCTGCCTGGGTAAGGGTGCGGCGAATGAGACCGATGCCGTTTTCCAGCTGGGCAAAATCCTCATAGTATTCTGCAGCGGGGACAGATTGTCCTGCCGCGATAAAGAACTCGTCGGCGGCATAAACAACCCGGCGCTGCAGGCTTTGGAGGAATATGTTCTGATACTCATGGATGATCTCAATTACCTCTACGGCAACCTGAGAATCAACCGGCCTTAAGGGGGTCAGGTTGTCCCGATGCTTAGTTAGCCCCACCGGCACCACAGCTAAAGAGAGCAGGGCGTCTTGCAGGGTGGCTAAATCCTTCAGGGTTTGCTCCAGTATTGCCCCGTCATTGTACCCGGGGCAGAGGACTACTTGCCCGTGAAAACTGATGCCCGCCCGGCTGAATTCCTCCAGCAATTCCATGACAATGGGTCCCTGGGGGCGTCCCAGGAGTCTGCCCCGCACAACTGGGTCGGTGGCATGCACCGAAATGTAGAGGGGTGACAGTTTATCCTGGACAATCCTCTGGATATCCTGCCGACTGAGATTGGTGAGGCTGATGTAATTGCCGTGGAGAAAGGAAAGTCGGTAATCGTCGTCCTTTATGTACAGCGTCTTGCGGAGCCTGGCTGGTTGTTGATCGATGAAGCAGAACACGCACTTATTGCGGCATTGCCTGGCCCGAATCTCAAATTCCAGCCCCAGGTCTTCGTCGTAATCCTTTTCGATGTCATAATCCACTAAATGACCTGAGGCTGTTTTTGCCCTGAGAGTCACTTCTTCACCAGCTACATAGTAGTAATAGTCCAGGATATCCCTGGCCTTTTGTCCGTTGAGTTCTAGAACCCAGTCCCCCGAGTTCAGGCCGATTTCGGCGCCAATGCTACCGGGTTCCACCCTCTTTATTTTTAGCATAATAACACCCCATATTTGTGCATACCAAAATTATACTTTAATTGCCCTTGGCATGCAAAACCAATGCTTCAATTTGTTTGAGGTTGTTCTGCACCCCGCCGACGGCTATGCTCCGACCCAAGGAGCGAAATTGCCTATACTGGGACAAAAAGCCCCCAATGCGGATGGCTGGGGTGAGACAAGGTAAGCAATCCACCGACTTGAACTCTATTTTAAAGCCCAACTCTGCTACCAGGCTTT